>JAYSSK010000077.1:0-12353 GCA_043720595.1 Acidimicrobiia bacterium | reverse complement strand
GTTGGGTAAGACGATTGCGATGGAAGAGGGTTTGAAGTTCGCTATCCGTGAGGGTGGCCGTACGGTTGGCGCAGGCCGCGTCACCAAGATCCTCAAGTGATCGGACAGAACTGACTCCGATGGCACAGAAAATTCGCATCCGTCTCAAGGCTTACGACCACGAGATCATTGACCAGTCGACCCGCAAGATCGTTGAGACCGTCGTTCGCACGTCGGCCAAGGTCCGCGGTCCGGTGCCCCTCCCCACCGAGAAGCACCGCTACACCGTGATTCGTGGCCCTCACAAGGACAAGGACAGCCGCGAGCACTTTGAGATGCGCATTCACAAGCGCCTTCTCGACATCCTCGAGCCGTCTCCGAAGACTGTGGATTCGCTTTCTCGCCTCGACCTGCCAGCTGGCGTCGAGATCGAGATCAAGATCCTCAACGTCTAACCCCCGGGTCCCGATTTCGCAATCGGTCCGCACAGCGCAAGTGAGATGCCCCGTTGCCCAATGGGTAGCCGGGGCATCGTCGCGTCCGCGGCGAGTCGCAACCGCCTCTGTCCGCAGCGGGTTCGCTGCTAGCGTCGCCCCGTGCTTGCGCCACGGGTGGACAACATTGATTGGGTCGCAGTTTTCGGTCGGGCGACGCATGGTCACCTTCCACCGGTCGAAGCGTCGCTAGTTGCAAGTGCCGAAGAAGGTGCCGAGTTCTTCGACCATGGCATCACCTTCGCTGGGTCAGACGTTCTCGATCTGGGATGCGGGAATGGTCGCCAGATGGTCGGGATGCTCGGCCACGGTTTAAATCGCTACGTGGGCCTTGACCCGGTGAACGAGAGCATCGACTTTGCGCAGACGGAACTGGTTCCGCTTGTGGACGGGGCCGAGTTCGTCTTCTTCGATGTCTACAACGAGATGTACAACCCATCTGGTGCCGTCCGCCCTGAATTGGCCGTGTTGCCATTCGACGACTGCAGCTTCGACGGAGTGGTGACTGGGTCGGTCTTCACCCACCTCGGCACCATCGAGGTGAGTGCCCGCTACCTTGCTGAAATAGCCCGTGTGCTGCGCCCCGGGGGCAAGCTGTTCAGCTCGTGGTTTCGAAGCCCGCCAAATCAGCTGTCAGAAGATCGTATGCGTACGGTATTTCGCGAGGGCGAAATCCTCAGCATGCTGACGAATCATTTCCATATCTCGGACACTCGCGGCGGTTTCATGGGCGAGTTCCATGATCAGTGGTGCGTGTTTTCCACGAAACCCTCCGCTCTGTCGTAACGCTCGGTGAGCGCCACGCGACACCCGGCGTCGACCGTGGTTGACGGTTCTCCCGTCCATTCGCCGCGACGCCGAGCCGGCCTGGCTGTTGCGGTCGTTCTCGCCGTGTCGTTCGTCGTTCTGACGTGGCTGTTGAAAGACATTGTTCGCCAGCTCGGCGCAACCGAGGCGGGCGACGCAGCTGCAAACTCTCTACTTGTGCGCGATGCGAAAGGCTTTCGGCTGACCGTCGGCAACTACTCGCGCATCGGGTTCAACCATCCAGGGCCGGTACTGCTTTATGTTTTGGCAGCGGGCGAGGCGGTGTTTTTCGATCTGCTTGGAGTAGCCAACTCAGCTTTTGGCGGACAGATGTTGGGCCTCGCGGCTTGGAACTCCGGTCTTCTTGCACTGACCTTCCGGCAACTCCGCACGTTGTGCAGCAGGCAGACGCAAAGCCGCTGCGCACCTTTCACCGCATTCGTCGGGTTCCTGGCGCTCGTCGCGGTGTTCGAGCCACTCGCTTTCACGGGCAGTTGGTTTCCACACGTGTACGTCTTGCCGTTTGCGTTGTTCTTCGTCTCGCTCGCCGGTGCTGGCCATAACCAGGACCGCAGCGGGTTCATGGTTTTCGGCTTTGCCACCGGGGTGTTGTGGAACGCCCACGTGGCCTTTATCCCGATCACGTCGATCATCGTGGTGTTACTGATCGCGGAATCGATGCACCGAGAAGGGGCCCGGCAATTCTGGGGGTCACGGGCGCGGCCGCTGCTTGCGGGCGTCGTGCCGTTCGTACTGCTGCAGATTCCTTTGGCAATCCACCTTGCTCGACACTGGCCGTCGCCTGTTCAGGAGTATCTGACGTTCAGTTCTGGCACCGGGAGCAATCGGCTTGTCCCATCGCTCCGGTTTGTCGCCTCGTACTGGCCGACAGGGGTCAACAACCCCGATCTTGCCCTGCTCGGCGCAGTGGTCTGGATCTCGCTCGCCGGCGCTATGTGGGTCGTATCGCGTCGGGCCGGGGCACGAGCGGCTGGTCTGCTGTCGGTTGGGTTGGCGAGCACCGTAGCGGTGTTCGTGTACGCCTGCGTTGGAGTGGACGACCTCCGCTTCCGTTACGTAGCGATCTTTATCGATCGGCAGTGGCACTGACACTGGTCGGAATTGGGATCGGGCTAGCGACCCTTTTCGCAACGGCGAGATCTCGATCCGGGGCCCGTGCGATCGCTTTGCCTCCCAGCAAGAAGGTGCACCGACTGCAGGTGGGATCCGCTGGTGTCTTGATCTGCTTGGTGCTGGCATTGCTCGACGCCGAACGGCCGGAGGCGCCCCCAGCGAATCGAGCCGAAGTCGCTGGAGATCTGGCAGATGTGGCAAGGGTGGCAGCGTTGCGCGGCGCTCGTTTACACCTCGACATCGCACACTGGGACTTCGTCTGGCCACGCGTTGTGGCGTTGCAGCTGGCGAACGCGCGTGCCGAAGGAGATCGGATGTGCGTCGCTACTCGGTGGCACGTGCTCTTTACTGAGGCGGCCCGCTGTCGCAGCGGCCACAGCACCAGCGGCGGTGATGACGGGAGGCCAAACATCCGAGTCGAAGCGAAAACCAACGAGGCTGGCCAACCGGTGGGCCTGAACTTCGTCGAGTTCGAACCAGGGATCGGTGACGGTACATGGTTTCGTGCAGGCGAGGCCGGTGACCACGATGTTGCGTTGGTTCTGGCAGGAGGTTGGTCATCGATCGAAGCTGGACGGGTCTGGTCCAACAAACCCAGCAGCAGCCTGGTGTTCGAGGCGCCGCCGAGGACTGCATTCGTGCTCCACATTGAGGTCGAAACGTCGCTTGGGGCGTCACGTCCGGACGTGGAAGCGTCCGTATCGGTCAACGGCGAGGCTCAAGCGCTCTGGACGTTCAATCAAACAAACAACGGCTCTATCCGCGAAGTCAGGCTCCTCCCGTCAGAGGATGGGCGTTACACGGTCGAGTTCTCGGTCGACTCTCTTGCTTCGGCTCGGAAGCTCGGTCTCGGCGACGACCGCCGCCAAGTTGGCATAGCGCTCGGCCGAATCGACGTAGCTGCAGCCCCATAATTACGCCCCAACAACTGCCCCCAAAAACCCTCCCGACCACACCCCCCACATACGCGCAACTCGCACCGATTTCTGCCACAACTCACCCAAAACGGGCAAATTTTTGCCTCGTTTTGGCCGAGTTGCGCGTATGTGGAGGCCGAGTTGTGGTTGTTATGAGGTGGGGCGTGCCGGGTGAAGCGGAGAAGATAGGAAAATCATCGGTTGGGAGTCGGGGTGAATCCGGGTGCGAGCGTGAATTCGGCTCCCTGAACCCCTGCTAAGGTTCTCAAGCCCTGCCGAAACCCAATGCCCGCAACTTGTTTGCGGTCACCGGGTCTCAGCAAGACCAAGTCGATGTCCGGTTGTGCCCGACCAGCTGCAATGCAGCAGAGCGGGGACCTTCTCGGCGCAACTCATTCGTACGCTCTGTGCGGCCTTCTGCCGTGCGGAGCGTTATGCGTGTGATGCGTCCAGTTGTCCGGACCGCTCGAACTCCCGCTCGAACCAACCCAGCGAGAACTCTTATGACCCGTACAGCGATCGTCGGCGAAAAAGTCGGCATGACACAGCTCTGGGAGAACGACGTCGTCGTTCCCGTGACTGTGGTCAAGGTCAGCCCAGCGCGTGTCGTCCAGGTGAAGACTCTGGAGAATGACGGTTATGCCGCCATCCAGGTCACCTTCGGCACCGTGAAGGCTTCCCGACTCAATTCCCCTCAAAAGGGGCACTTCGAAAAGGCCGGCGTCGAGCCGGGCAGTGGGCTCCTTGAGTTCCGTGTCGAAGACGCCTCAGCATGGACCGTTGGCCAGACCATCGGTGTGGACCTGCTGACAGACGGCCAACTGGTCGACGTCACCGCGGTCAGCAAAGGTAAAGGTTTCGCCGGCGTCATGAAGCGGCACAACTTCTCCGGCGTGTCCGCATCGCACGGCTCCCACCGTAACCACCGTGCGCCTGGCTCTATCGGTGCGTGCGCCACGCCAGGCCGGGTATTTCGCGGTCAGAAAATGGCGGGCCGCATGGGTACCGACCAGGTCACCACGCAAAACCTGCGTGTTGTCAAGGCCGATGCCGAGCGTGAACTGCTCCTGGTCCGTGGCTCCGTGCCCGGCCCGAAGGGCGGCACCGTCGTCATCCGATCCGCTTCGAAGGGTAAGTGAGCGTCCAAATGACTGACCTCAAGCTCCGTTCCCAGGCAGGCGCCGATCTCGGCGTCGTTCCCGGTGACCCGCACTGGTTCGGTATCGAGCCAAACATCCCGGTCATGCACCAGGTTGTGACCGCGCAGCTCGCTGCCCGACGTGCCGGTACCCAAAGCACGCTGACGCGTGCCGAGGTTTCCCGCAGTTCCAAGAAGGCCCGTCGCCAGAAGGGCGGCGGTACTTCTCGCCAGGGCTCAATGCGCGGTCCACAGTGGGTGGGCGGCGGTGTCGCTCTTGGGCCGAAGCCTCGTAAGTACAACGAGCGCACACCAAAAAAGATGATCAACCTTGCGCTGCGTTCGGCTCTGTCGGACCGTGCCGCAGACGGCCGTGTCATCGTGATCGACACCTTCCTCGGTGCCGCACCGAAGACCAAAGACGGCGTCAAGTCATTGGAAGCTATGGGCATCCAGGGCCGTGTGCTCGTCGTGCTCGATGCATCGAACGAAGCCGAAGTCAACGGCGGCAAGTCCATGCGCAACCTTCAGGGCGTTCAGCTCATCGAAGCCGGCGAACTCAATACATACGACGTGCTGTTGAACGACTGGGTGGTCTTCTCGAAGGCCACGCTCCCAGGCGACTCGGCTGCCGCAGGGAGCAAGTGAGCATGAAAGACCCACGCGACGTCATCATCTCGCCGATCGTGAGCGAGAAGTCATACAGCCTCATCGACAACGGCCAGTACACCTTCGTGGTGGCTCCCGGTTCCAACAAGACCGAAATCCGTCAGGCCATCGAGTCGATCTTCTCCGTGCGGGTTGAAAGCGTCAACACGCTCAACCGCAAGGGCAAGCGCAACCGCAACAAAAAGACCGGCAAGTTCCATATTGCTCCGACCGAAAAGCGGGCCATCGTCTCGCTCAAGGGCGACGACCGTATTCCGTTGTTCGACAACTAAGGCGTGAGGTAAGCAACCATGGCTCTTCGCACTCGCAAACCAACAAGCGCTGGTCGTCGTTTCCAGTCCGGTTCGGATTTCTCCGAACTCACGACGAACCGCCCAGAGAAGTCGCTTCTCGCCCCGCTCCACAAGACCGGTGGTCGCAACGTCTACGGCCGCAAGACATCGCGTCACCGCGGCGGTGGCCACAAACGTCAATATCGCATCATCGATTTCCGTCGCAACAAGGACGGCGTGCCTGCCAAGGTCGCCACGATCGAATACGACCCAAACCGTACGTGCCGTATTGCGCTGCTTCATTACGCCGACGGCGAAAAGCGTTACATCCTTGCTCCGTCCAAGTTGGGTGTTGGTGACACTGTCGTCAGCGGTCAGGGCGCAGACATCAAGCCGGGCAACGCGTTGCCGATGCGGTTCATCCCCGTCGGTACCGTCGTGCACAACGTCGAGATCAAGCCTGGTGGCGGCGGCAAGATGGCCCGCTCCGCAGGTGTGGGTGTGCAGCTCGTTGCGAAGGAAGGCGACTTTGCGACCCTTCGTCTTCCAAGCTCGGAAATGCGCCGTGTTCCCATTGACTGCCGGGCAACCGTCGGCGAAGTTGGCAACTCCGAGCATGAGCTCGAGTCGCTCGGCAAAGCCGGTCGTTCACGCTGGAAGGGCCGCCGCCCCCAGACACGTGGCGTTGCGATGAACCCTGTCGATCACCCCCATGGTGGTGGCGAAGGCCGTACATCGGGTGGTCGTCACCCAGTTTCGCCGTGGGGCAAGCCTGAGGGCCGCACCCGCGACAAGAACAAGGAAAGCCAAAAGCTCATCGTTCGTCGGCGTAAGAGCCGTACGGGTCGCTGACCAGGGAGTGAGTGAATACACATGCCTCGTAGCCTGAAAAAGGGTCCGTTCGTCGATGACCATCTGCTGAAGAAGGTCGATGAGCAGAACTCAAAGAACGACAAGAAGGTCATCAAGACCTGGTCTCGCCGTTCCACCATCATCCCCGACATGATCGGGCACACCATTGCCGTGCATGACGGCCGTAAGCACGTCCCGGTGTACATCACCGAGTCGATGGTCGGCCACAAGCTCGGTGAATTCTCACCCACGCGTACCTTCCGGTTCCACGCCGGACAGGAAAAGTCAGGAAGGCGCTGAGCATGACTGGTCCTAAAACCAACCTGTCGCCAGTTCGCGCCAATAAGGGCGGTCAACACGGCCCATCTGGCGATCAGGCTCGTGCCGAAGCTAAGTACATCCGTACGTCTGCATACAAGATGCGCCCAGTGCTCAATCTCATCCGTGGGCAGAAGGTGGCTGACGCCGCCGACATCCTGCGCTTGTGCGAGCGCGATGCAGCCACCACCATCGGCAAGGTCCTGCGCTCAGCAGTTGCCAACGCCGTCAACAACGATGGTAAGTCCGCTGACGAGTTGTACGTCTCGGCGTGTTTCGCTGACGAAGGCCCCACCATCAAGCGGTTCACCCCGCGTGCTCGTGGGCGCACCGGCAAGATCTTGAAGCGCTCCAGCCACATCACCGTGTTGGTCAGCCAGCTCCCAGAGAACCAGTTGGGTGCAGCACGCGCCAAGACCGATGCAGCCGCGGAAGCTCGCGCTCGTCGGACTGCGGGCAACCGTGCAAAAGCCGAAGCCGGCGCAGCCGACACCCGTCGTGCAGCATCTGGTACCTCCGAGACCGTCGCCGGCGCAACCGTTCCAGCCGACCTGCCAGCCACTGATATCGCTGCGGAAATCATCGAAACGGCCACTCCAGCCGTCCAGCCGCTGGTTTCGGCCACGGACGCAGTGGTTTCCACCACGTCGGATGCTGCAGCCGAAACCGTTTCAGGCGAGACCGTTTCAGGCGAGACCGCCGCAGGCGAGACCGCCGCAGGCGAGACCGGTACGGATGCTTCGACAGACGGCACCGACCGGCTGAACCAAATCATTGGTATCGGTCCGAAACTGGAACAAGAGCTGCACGCAGCGGGCATCACTACCTTTGCTCAGCTTGCGGCCCTGTCCGACGACGAGGTCAACGCCCTCGATGCCAAGGTCACGCGTTCTGCTGACCAGATCAAGGAATGGCGCACACAAGCGCAACAAATCCTTGATGGCACGTGGGTCGACACGAGCACTAAGAACACCTGAGCGGAACCCCCGGAAAGAACTGGAACGACAAGACAATGGGTCAGAAAGTCAATCCCTACGGCTTCCGCCTCGGTATCACCACCGACTGGAAGTCACGCTGGTTCGCAGATCGCGACTACCAGAAATACCTGATCGAGGATCAGCGCATTCGTCGCTACCTCATGAAGGAACTGAAGAAGGCCTTCATCAGCCGCGTCGAGATCGAGCGCACCCGCGACCGTCTCCGCGTCGATGTGCACACCGCCCGTCCGGGCATTGTGATTGGTCGCAAGGGCGCCGAAAGCCAGCGGCTCACTGCCGGGCTGCAGGCAATCACGCAGAACCCGAAGGTGCAGCTCAACATCGTTGAGATCAAGCAACCAGAACTCGACGCTGCGCTCATCGCGCAGGGTGTCGCCGACCAGCTCGCCGGTCGCGTCAGCTTCCGTCGTGCGATGAAACGTGCAGTCCAGACCGCTCAGAAGGCTGGGGCGCTCGGCATCAAGGTTCAGTGTTCAGGTCGTCTCGGTGGCGCTGAAATGAGCCGCTCCGAGTGGTATCGCGAAGGCCGGGTGCCACTGCACACGCTTCGCGCCGATATCGATTACGGCTTCCGTGAAGCCGAGACAACCTACGGCCGCCTTGGCGTCAAGGTCTGGATCTACAAGGGCGACATCCTCCCTTACAAGACCATTGCCGAAGACAAGATCACGCGGGAAGCCGCTATGGCTGCCGGCGAGACTGTCGGCGCTGCACGTCCCCGTCGGGTCATCACCGCTGGAGGCGGACGTCGTCGTGCCGAAGAGACCGAAGCTGTGGGCGATGCTCCTGCTGTCGCTCCTGAGGAAGCACCGAGCGAAGACGCACCAATCAACACGGCTCCGATCATCCAGAACGCAGACCCCGAACTTGAAGCCCGCCTCAACCGCGAGGAAGAGCTCGAGCGTCGTGCTAACGCCGGACACGAGACCCCTCACTTCCGGATGGGAGAGGACTGACCCATGTTGATGCCAAGACGCGTTGCGCACCGCAAGCATCAGCGCGGCCGCATGACCGGTGTTGCCAAGGGCGGCACAGAACTCAACTTTGGTGACTACGGCATCCAGGCGCTTGAACCTGCTTGGGTCACTGCTCGCCAAATCGAAGCCGCACGTATTGCCATGACTCGTCGTGTCAAGCGTGGCGGAAAGATTTGGATCCGGATCTTCCCTGACAAGCCAGTGACGCAGAAGCCGGCCGAAACCCGCATGGGCTCCGGTAAGGGAAACCCCGAATACTGGGTAGCCGTCGTCAAGCCAGGCCGCATCTTGTTCGAGATGCAAGGCGTCTCCGAAGAGCTAGCTCGTGAGGCCCTTGAACTGGCCATCCAGAAGCTGCCGATGAAGGCACGGTTCGTGAGCAAGGAAGAAGCACTCTGATGGCACGTTCAATCAAGACTCTTGTCGAGCTCACCGACTCCGAACTGGTGGGCAAGCTGGCAGAGACAAAGCAAGAGTTGTTCAACCTCCGCTTCCAGCGGGCTCAGGGCCAGCTCGAGAATTCAGCACGGCTCGGCATCCTTCGCAAGGACGTCGCCCGAATCAACATGCTGCTGCGTGCCCGCGAGATCGCGGCCGCCGAGGCGCTTGCGACATCAGGGAAGAAGTGACAATGAGCGACATCGAAGCAACAGCCGCCTCAGCTCAAACTGAGTCAACCGGAGCCGAGTCAACCGACCGCAACCGCCGCAAGGTACGTGAAGGCCAGGTCGTTTCGGCCGGCATGAACAAGACCATCGTGGTTGCCGTGGTCGAACGAACTCGCCACGCCCGGTACTCGAAGACCATTCAGCAGACGCAGCGTCTGTATGCCCACGATGAGGTCAACGACGCCAAGGTTGGCGATCGTGTCCGAGTTATGGAAACCCGCCCGCTTTCGAAGCTCAAGCGCTGGCGCCTCGTCGAAGTTCTGGAGCGTGCACGATGATTCAAACCGAATCCCGGCTCCGTGTCGCCGATAACACAGGCGCACGCGAAGTCCTCGTCATCAAGGTTCTCGGTGGCACTCGTCGTCGTTATGCCAGCGTGGGCGACGTCATTATCTGTGCAGTCAAAGATGCAATCCCTAACGGGTCGGTCAAACGTGGCGACGTTGTTCGCTGCGTTGTTGTCCGAACCAAGAAGGAAAAGCGTCGTAAGGACGGCAGCTATATCCGTTTCGATGACAACGCCGCGGTGGTCATCAACGACAAGCTCGAGCCGCGTGGCACACGTATCTTCGGCCCAGTCGGCCGCGAACTGCGTGACAAGAAGTTCATGCGAATCGTTTCGCTCGCACCGGAGGTGATCTGACATGTCAGGTCTCAAGGTCAAAAAGGGTGACACCGTCGTCGTGCTGTCGGGCAAGGACAAGGGCCGTACCGGTCAGGTTCTCGCTGCGATGCCGTCCAAGGGTCAGGTCCTCGTCGACGGAGTCAACGTCGTCAAGCGCCACACCAAGCAGCGTTCAGCCACCAGCCAGGCCGGCATCTTCGACAAGGCGATGCCTATCGATGCGTCGAATGTCGCACCAGTCGGCAAGGGCGGCAAGCCTGCCAAGGTTGGCTACAAGGTTGCCGCCGACGGCACCAAGTCCCGTTTCGACAAGCGTTCCGGAGCAGCACTATGAGCAGCACCATCCTCGCCCCGCGGCTCAAGCTGCGTTACGTGGAGACGATCCGCCCACAGCTCCAGGAGACCCTTGGCCTGAAGAACGTGATGGAGGTGCCACGACTCGACAAGATCGTGATCAACTCCGGCGTCGGTCGAGCCACGCAGCAGCCATCGCTGCTTGAAGGCGCCATCGCCGACATCACCAAGATCACCGGCCAGAAGCCAGCGATCGCCAGGGCCAACAAGTCCATCGCAGGCTTCAAGTTGCGCGAGACTCAGGCCATTGGCGTCAAGGTCACCCTTCGGGGCGATCGCATGTGGGAGTTCTTCGACCGCCTCGTTGCGCTTGCGATTCCTCGCATCCGTGACTTTCGCGGTCTCAACCCGAAGTCGTTCGACGGCCGTGGCAACTACACATTCGGCGTCACCGACCAGTTGATCTTCCCGGAGATCGACTACGACAAGATCGATGCACCCCGCGGTTTCGACATCACCATCGTGACGACCGCCCGCACCAACGCCGAAGGCAAAGCATTGCTTGATGCATTCGGCTTCCCGTTCAAGCGCGAAGGACAGAACTGAAATGGCAAAAACTGCGCTGAAGAACAAGGCCGAGAAGAAGCCGAAGTACAAGGTACGTGCGTATACGCGCTGCCAGCGTTGCGGCCGCCCTCGGGCAGTGTTCCAGAAGTTTGGTCTGTGTCGCGTCTGCCTACGCGAGATGGTCCACGCCGGCGAGGTTCCCGGCGTCAAGAAGGCTTCCTGGTAGGGGTAGGGCACCATGTCAATGACTGATCCAATCGCCGACATGCTGACCCGTGTCCGCAATGCCAACACGGCAATGCACGACACCGTCAAAATGCCTTCGTCGAAAATGAAGGAATCGCTTGCCAAAATCCTCGTCCGCGAGGGCTATGTGGCTGGCTACAACATCAAGCAGAACGAGGGCCGTCCAGGTTCCACGCTCGAGATCGAGTTGAAGTACTCGGCCGAACGCGTTCGTTCCATCTCCGGCATTCAGCGGGTCTCCAAGCCCGGTCTGCGTGTCTATCGCCAGGCTGACCAGCTCCCTCGGGTGCTGGGCGGAATGGGTGTCGCTGTCCTGTCCACCAGTCATGGCTTGCTCACCGACCGCGAGGCGCGTTATCGCCACGTGGGCGGCGAAATTGTCTGCTTCGTGTGGTGATGATCAATGTCTCGTATCGGTAAAAATCCAATCACCGTTCCCGCAGGCGTCACGGTTACCGTCGCCGAAGGAACCATCACGGTCAAAGGTGGCAAGGGAACGTTGACTCGTTCGCTTCCTGGCTCCATCAGTGTCCGTGAAGAGGGCACAACCCTCGTCGTCGAGCGGCCGAATGATGAACGCTCGTCAAAGGCACTGCACGGCCTCACACGTACCCTTGTGTCGAACATGGTCACCGGTGTCAGCACCGGTTTCGCGAAAGAGCTCGAGATCATCGGCGTCGGTTACCGCGCCATTGCCCAGGGCAGTACCAAGATCGAGCTGGCGCTCGGCTTCTCGCACCCTGTATTCATCGAAGCCCCTCAGGGCATCGAGTTCGAGGTCCCAGCAGCTACCCGCCTCATCGTGAAGGGCATCGATAAGGAACAGGTCGGCCAGGTCGCTGCCAACATCCGTAAGATCCGCAAGCCCGAGCCTTATAAGGGCAAGGGTGTCCGTTACCTGGGCGAGAACGTCCGTCGTAAGGCCGGCAAGGCCGCCAAGAAGTGATCGGGAATCGTTAGATGCCTACCGCAACCCAGAAAAAACAGCAAGGCCGCATCCGCCGCCATGCCCGTGCACGCAAGAAGGTCGCCGGCACTGCCGTGCGTCCACGTCTTGCTGTGTTCCGTTCGAACAGCCACATCGTGGCTCAGGTGATCGACGACCTGTCGGGTCGTACCCTGGCCGCAGCGTCATCGCACGAGGCTTCGATCAAGTCAGCCGGTTCAACCGGCAACAAGACTGCATCGGCAAAGGTCGGCACGCTTGTTGCCGAGCGCGCCAAGGCAGCCGGTGTCGACAAGGTCGTCTTCGACCGTGGCGGGTTTATTTATCACGGCCGCATCGCTGCCGTTGCCGACGCTGCACGCGCAGCAGGACTGGAGTTCTGAGATGGCAAACGAGCGAGACACACGTGGCCCTGGCGGAGACCGTCAGGAGCGCGCCGACGGCTTCGAAGA
>JAYSSK010000076.1:0-1881 GCA_043720595.1 Acidimicrobiia bacterium | reverse complement strand
GGAATGTGACCGCCGGAAGCACGATGCCAACTGTGTCCGAGGCTGCCAGAAGCGCTAGGTCAGCGTCGGAGATGTGCTCAAGGTGGTCGACACTGCGCGCGCCAAGTTCGACGCCAAGGGCGACAGCACCTGCCGAGCCAGTTTGATCTGCGTGCAAACGGATCTTCATACCGGCTGCCAGCGCAGCCTGAGCCATCCGACGTGTCTCGCCCGGCGTGAACGCAATCGGGTCGCACCAGACGTCGAACCAGTCGCACTCACCTCGAACCCGGTCGATCATCGAGATGACGAGGTCGATGTACTCCGAACGCCTGTCCATATTCTCCACAGGCACCACATGAGCGCCGAGGTAGGTAGTGATGACGTCGATGGGATGCTGCAACCCATTTGCGATGCGCAACAGGCGCAACTCGGTGTCGACATCGAGCCCGTACCCTGTCTTGGTCTCGAACACGGTGGTGCCGTGTTCCAACGCGATGTCGAGCAGCCCAATAGCCTCGGCACGCATCGCCTCGTCGGACGCCGCACGGGTACGGGCGATCGACCACCGGATACCGCCATCGATTCCATGCTTGGGTACCCCGGTCGCCCTCGCCTCCCACTCCGCATGCCGCGAGCCGGCATGTACTAAGTGCGCATGTGAATCCACGAAGCCCGGCGAAACCAGCCGCCCGCCCGCGTCGAACGTCTCGTCTGCGGTCCAGGCGGCGACGATATCGGCCGAGGAACCAACCGCAGCGACGCGCCGGTCCACAACAGCCACTGCCCCACCCCGCACAAGGTTCAACTCGCCAAGCGCACTCCCGCGCAACGCCGTCGCCGACCCAATTATCAGTTCAGAAGCGTTCACAATCAGCAGATCTGCGTGACGAGTCATCACCGCCATTCTGCCCGCCCGGACTTCAGAGGGAGCGATCCTGCACGAAACCGTCGTCCTAGGCGGTTTCGTGGCGGATCAACTGGCGGAGGACAACGCCGATCAGCTGCCGTGCTGGGCCAACCAAGCGTTCCACTGCGGTTCATCGCGCTGCACGATCGCTGGCGCATCCGGCCCGTAGAGGTACTGCCAGACCGACACGCCGCAGCCATCGACTCCTTCGGCCGCGATGAACGCGGTTCCGCGTGCGGGTTCGTCGAGCAACAGGCTTAGACGCCACGGTGCGGACTGCACCACGGTCCCACTGAAATTGGGTGCGTCGGTCGACGAAGTGGTTTCAACCCGATCGCCGGCGACCAAGTTGTCTCGCAGTCCGAGGTGTGCCAGCAGTCGAGCCCAAACTTCTGCCTGGGTGCCCGGCCACATCGCCATCGGCAGCATCGCCGTTGCGGCTTCGCCAAGGAAGTGCTGGCAGTGCAGTTGCAAGTTGTGCAGGAACAGGCCCCACCCGTCTTTCATCGCGTCGTACTGATCGTCCCATGGCCCGCCGTTGCCGAACCCACTGTTGATCAGACGCACGATGCACGTTCCGTTGCCACGAGCCTGCACGAGCCATTCGAACGCGATGCCGCCAGCCATCTCCGGTCCACCGTCGAATAAAACCCGGTTCGGCGGATCCCACACCACGACGCGCCCAGGAACCAGCATCTCGGGCCCCGCCCCGAACCGAGAGGTAGTCGCCCCCTCGACGAATTCCTCGACGGTGGTCGGTACGTACCACGATGAAATCCCTGGCCCAGTTGCCACGGCGTCCCACACCTCGTCAACAGTTCCAAACACCTCGACACTGAGATCGATGTCTGATCGTTCGTTGCGGGAAGGTGCCGAGTCTGCAGACCCGGAAGTCGACGGTTCGCTCATGGTGTGTTCCTCACTGTTGGTCGTGGATGAGATGCGACGACGAGCCTGTGCCATCTGCCCGACGGTGCGTGCTCGTCGTGATA
>JAYSSK010000075.1:0-12491 GCA_043720595.1 Acidimicrobiia bacterium | reverse complement strand
CATTCAGTTGGTCACCGGACCTATCACCCCGCTCATGCGCGGCGAACCTTTCGACATCAACCTCGCCGTCGAAGCCCTCCTCCACAACCAAACCATCCTCCCAAACCGCAACGAACAAAAGCCGCACCCGTCCCACCCAGCCCACGCCGAGCGAGAAGCAGCGAGACCGTCAGCACCAATCGAATGTCCTAACGAACCTGCGTGAGCGGTGCCGGTCTCCAACGGCCGCGATGGAACGCAAGCACGCGCAACGGAGACGATACGACGTTCCCGTTCCCGGCCTTGACACCAAAGACGTTGAGGTTGAATGTTGGGAGGCTGGGAGGCTCGGAGGCTGGGAGGCTGGCGGACTTGGCAGCGAGAAAGTTGTGAGGTCAATGCTGCGTCGGTCCGCCGAGATAGGTTCGTTGTCATGAAGGGCCAATCAGTCAATGCTGGCGGCTCGTGACCGTGCTGCACGTCCCTGCGGGTGAGCCGGTACTTGTGGTTGTCAGCGGGTATACGGGATCTGGAAAATCGACATTGGCCGAATCAGTGGCTGCGGCGATGGGCAGCAGCGTCGTCAGTTTCGATTGGGTCATGTCAGCGCTGCGGTCGTTCCCTGAGGTATGGGAAGTGGTCGAGTCACCGGTTGAACGACAACGATCAGTTGGGTGGGCGCTGATGGGTCGGGTTGCCGAACAGCAGCTCCGGGCCGGAAGATCGGTTGTGCTGGACCTCGTTGCTCGCCCGGCCGCCCTCGAACAATGGGCAGAAATTGTTGTTCGCACCAATGGACGGATGGCCGTGCTTGAGTGCGTTTGTTCCGATCCGGACCTTCATCGTTCACGGGTTGTCGATCGCAAGCGAAACATTCCCGGTTGGTATGAACTCAGCTTTGCCGACGTCGAACGATCCCGGGCCGCTTACCAGCCGCTTCCAGTCATCAAGTTGGTTGTCGATTCCGTGCATCCGACGAATGAATGCGCTCGAGCAGCGCTTCAGTTCATCGAGCTGAACAAACCCACGGTGTCGTAGAGGCCTCCTGAAGACTGTGCCGCAGCGTTCAACACTCGGCGTTCCGAAACGTACAGCTACGCGAGACGGATGACGACCAGATCCGTCGCGGCCTCAAGCTCCGGTTCGGGGAGTGGCTCAAGCTCCACGCGAGGGCCTACTACCTGAACAAGGACGAGTCCCGTGTCGGTCGTGACGGCGACGCCCTTCGCCCTAACGAGGCGGCCGCCGTCCGCCCGAACGGTGGCCTCTAGCCAGGACCGCAACTCGGTCAGATTCAGCCCCATCGGGAATGGCGTCGAGGCCACCTCGTGCAGGTCGAACATCGTCGGCTCTTGCGTCGCAGCTAGCCCGCCTGGTCGCCGGCCGCCCAGTGCGAGCAGCCGACCGAGTCCTCCCGGCAACAGTCGCCCTGATTCGCTTTCCAACAACGGCACACCAGGCGCCAACGAGGACAGAACCGAGCGGGCCTTCCCCGCTCTGGCCGTGTCCAACAGGTCGGTCTTGGTGAGGATCAGCAGGTCAGCCGATCCGATATGTGTACGTATGTTTGAAATGACGGCGTCTGGAATTGAAGGACCAGTCAGCTGGTCCGCAGCAACCACGACAACTACTCCATCCAAGCGGAAACCAGCCGACTTTCCCCATGGGATCATCCGCTGTGGGTCCGCTACGCCGCTCAGCTCAACAACCACATGGTCAGGCGGAATCGAACGAGAACGAATAACGTCGAGCGCCGCGCCCATCCCGTCGATGGAACTGCAGCAGATGCATCCGTCAGTCAGCTCGATCATGTCTGCAGTCGACCGACGGATAAGCCGCCCATCGATATTGACGGACCCGACATCGTTGACCACCACGGCAATCGGCCGGTCCGTTGCAGCCAGCAACTCGTTGATGACCGTGGTCTTGCCTGCCCCGAGGTACCCGCCGATGAACGTGATCGGCACGCGCCGACCATCCCACGGGAGAAAATCGGGCTCCTGATATCGACCTGGCGACTCGATTCGCACGATCTGCATTCTGACCCTACCTGCGCTGCTCCTCGCTAGCCTCGGACAATGACGACCAATCGGCTAGAAGCGTTCAGCGACGGTGTGCTGGCAATCATCATCACCATCATGGTGTTGGAACTGAAGACGCCCGAATCTGCTGACTGGGACGGCCTCCGCGGCTTGTTTCCTGTGCTGCTGTCGTACGTGTTGAGCTTCGTGTTTATTGGCATCTACTGGAACAACCATCACCACCTGCTGCACGCCGCACAGCGTGTTTCCGGTGGGTTGATGTGGGCCAATCTGCACCTGCTGTTGTGGTTGTCCTTGGTCCCGTTCGCAACCATCTGGATGGGCGAGAACCATCGGTCTGTCACACCAACGGTTGCGTATGCGGTCGTCCTGAACGCGTCTGGCCTGGCCTATTACGTACTGGCACAGGTCATCTTGCGCGTCGAAGGGCCAGATTCGGTGCTCGCTCGGACCATCGGCAGGGACCGAAAAGGCGCGGTGTCAGTGCTGTTGTACAGCGCGGCCATTGCGCTTGCATTCGTCGATCCTCGAATTGCCCAATTGCTATTTGTCGTCGTTGCCTTGATGTGGCTCATCCCGGATCGTCGGATCACTACGGCGTTGGCTGGTGACGCTCGGAGCGAATGACATCTCGATAGACGTGGCCTCAGCGATCCTCGCGACCGTCGAGCAGCGCTCCGGCCCCCCAACCACGTCCGCGTAATGCGGCCAGGATTGCCACGAGGTTTGCGTCGCGGGTCTCTTCCAGCTCGGCCAGCGTGAACATGCCGCTCTGCTCGTCTGACTGTGTGGCGATGAGGTCAACCAGTTCGGGGGTGAACTCTGGGACGTCGGTCAGCTTGGACCATGGCCAAGCCAGCGCCGGGCCGAACTGCGCCATGAAGTGCCGCATGCCGGCGGGCCCTCCGGCGATGCGATATGTCTCGAACATGCCCATCTGCGCCCAGCGAAGGCCGAACCCGTAGCGGATGGCGTCATCGATCTCTTGGGTCGTTGCCACGCCATCGTTGACCAGCCACAACGCTTCGCGCCAAACTGCTTCGAGGAGTCGATCTGCTACGAACGCGTCAATCTCTTTGCGGATGTGCAGCGGCTTCATGCCGACGGACGAATAGAACGTCTGTGCACGTTCGATTGTCTCCGGCGACGTGAGTTTGCCGCCGACTACCTCGACCACGGGCAGCAGGTAGACCGGGTTGAACGGGTGACCAACCACCATTCGGTGCGGGTTGGTGAGCGTCTCTTGGAGCTGTGTTGGAAGCAGGCCAGAAGTTGACGATCCAATGATGGAGTCTGCAGCGAGTGCCGCATCGATGTCACGCAAAACGCGCGCCTTCAGCTCGATCACCTCGGGCACGGACTCCTGAACGAAAACGGCATCGGTGACTGCCTCGTTGAGAGAGACCGCTCGTGTGACCGTGCCACGCTGCGCTGCTCCAATCCCTAGGTCTGCATACGACCGACCGGCGCGGTCGATGACGCGTTGCAGATCAGCGAACGTCTCGTCCTTCGGTTCGAACACGGCCACGTCGTGGCCGTGCAACGCGAATCGGGCGATCCATCCGGCCCCGATGACACCAGCGCCGACAGCGGCGACCTTTGACACGTGGATCAGCGCCGGGTCAGCGAGAGCTGGTCTCGCATGGCCTGGGCCGACATGAGGCCGATACCCATGCCTCGGATGACCTCGGCCGCTCGTGAGACGAGGTCGGCGTTGGTCGCCAGTTGCCCGCGGCCCAAGTACAGGTTGTCCTCGAGTCCCACCCGCACGTTGCCACCCAGCAGTGCTGCGGCAGCGACGTATGGCAGCTGATCCCGGCCGATGGAGAAGGCGGAGAAGTGCCACGACTCGGGGAGGTTGTTGACGAACGCAAGCAACGACGACATGTCGTTGGGGGCACCCCAAGGGATACCCATGCACAGCTGCACCAGCACGGGGTCATCGAGCAAACCCTGGGCGGCCATGAACTTGGCGAAGCTGAGGTGGCCAAGGTCGAACAATTCAAGCTCCGGGCGCACGCCCAGTTTCTGGGTTTGGCGGGCCATCTCTAGCAGGATCGACGGCGAGTTGGTCATCACGTAGTCGCCCTCGCCGAAGTTCATCGTGCCGCAGTCCAGCGTGCAGATCTCGGGAAGCAGTTCCTTCACGTGTTCCATGCGCTCGGTCGCACCAGCCATGTCTGTGCCGACCGGGCTGGGTGGGAGCGGGTTCTCAACCGAGCCGAGCGTGAGGTCACCGCCCATTCCGGCGGTGAGGTTGATCACCACGTCGGTGCCGGAGTCACGAATCCGCTCGACCACCTCGCGGTACAGGCCTACTTCGCGAGCGGGTGCACCGGTGATCGGGTCACGCACATGGATATGAACGGCAGCGGCGCCCGCTTTCGCGGCAGCAATGCAATCGGACGCGATGGCCGCAGGGGTGAACGGCACCTTGTCGCTCTTGTTGACTGTGTCGCCGGAGCCAGTAACCGCGCAGGTGATGAATACGTTACGACTGGTGGTTCGAGATGCCATGCATCCGAGCGTATCGGCCAAAGGTCGCTGTGGTTGTTGGCTGCTCACAGACGTTGTGCGAGGTGTCCTGCTGAGGCGGACAATTCACACGAAGTTCTCGTGATTCAGCATCTGTCGCTAGGCGCGGCGGCGGCGGATTTCGGCGGTGATGGCAGGGATGACTTTGTGCAGATCGCCGATGACGGCGTAGTCGGCCTTGGTGACCATGTTGGCTTCGCGGTCGGTGTTGATGGCCAGGATGTTCTTCGAGGCCATGGCGCCCACCCAGTGCTGAATGGCACCAGAGATGCCGCAGGCCATATAGATGTCAGGCGCGATGCGAGTGCCGGTTTGGCCGACCTGGTCGGTGTGGTTGCGCCACCCGTTGTTGGTGACGGCGCGTGAGCAGCCGACTTTGCCGTTGAGCTCACCAGCGAGTTCTTCCAGGATGCCGAAGCCTTCAGGTGAACCGACGCCGCGGCCGCCGCCGACCACGACTCGGGCGGTGTTGAGGGTGACCCCAGCTTCGCGTACTACACGGTCGGCCACGACTGTACGGGCCAGCGCTGCATCGAGCACCGGCTCGAACACGGAGGTCGCCGGGCCTTCGACAGGAGCCGGGGAGGCGTCAACAGCGTGATGTGCGAACGACACGAGTTTCACGTCCGATGTAAGCGTGCTGTCTTCCAATAGCGACCCGCCCCACTGGACACGTGTCATGGTCCATTGCGATGACGACGCATCGAGGATCATGCAATTGGCAACCATGGGTGCATCGAGGATGGCCGCCACATGTGCGAGCACCTCGTTGCCTCGGTCGGTTCCGCACGCCACTACTGCTGCGGGCTGGCGGTGGATGGCAAGTTGCGCAATGGCTTCGCCCCAAGCTTCGGGGCCGTAGTCGGAAAGCATCGGATGGCTGAGGGTGACCAGTTCGGCAGCTCCGTACTGCGCGCAGGTCGCAGCAAGCGAGTCTCCGCCGCCACAGACGGCAGCGACGACCGGAACACCAAGCGTCGTCGCAAGCGGCCGTGCAGCGCTCAGCGCTTCCAGCGACGCTGAAGCAAGCTCACCGCGGTCGTGTTCGATGATGACGATGACAGCGCTCATCAGAGCAGCCCCAATTCTGCGAGAAGGTCGACAACCGCGGGGGCAGCCTCGGGGCCCGTGCCAAGAATGACGGTGGTGCTTGCCTTGTCGGGTGGGCGGTGCAGTTTGACTCGTGCCTGGCCACCCGGCTCGGCCGTCGCTGCAATCACTTCGACGGCGGCCTTCTTCGACGCAAGCCGGCCCTTCATCGTGGGATACCGGGGAAGGTTGATGCCTTCCTTCACACCGATGACGGCAGGGCGGGGGAGGCGGTATACCTCGAACCCGGCATCGATCGGGCGGCGAATGGTGATGGAGTCATCGGCCACCTCGATGCCCTTGACGCCGTTGACGATGGGGCGGCCGAGTGCACGAGCGACCCGCACGCCGACCTGGAAGCTGCCGGAGTCCGCTGACTCGTTGCCGAACAGAATGAGGTCGAACACACCATCGCGCGCCTCGACGGTTTTCACTGCGTCTGCCAGAGCCGCTGCGGTTCGCTGCGGGTCCCAGTTCAGCCCGTCGGCGGCAGTCACCAGCACGCACTTCTCGATGCCGACGGACGCCGCGTAACGCAGCTGCTCTTCTGCCTCGGGTGGACCGAGGGTGATCACTGTTGCAGCGCCACCGTGGGCCTCGATGAGACGCACGGCTTCCTCGACTGCGCACTCTTCATGCGGAGATGTGGTGAAGCCGAGGTTGGCGGTGTCGACCGATTGAAGGTCGGCGGCGACGTTGATGCGTGAACCAGGGGCAGGGACCCGCTTCACGCAGACGGCAATATTGAGCGCCATGAGGTTGGCCGCTTCAGCCCTTCATGCGAGCGTCTTCGGGGTCGAACAGCGGCTTGCTGCCAACCCGTGCGACGGTGACCGGATACAGCTCGTTCATGTACATCACCTGAAGCTTGTTGCCCTCGACAGCCTGCTCTGGTGGAAGGTAAGCGAGCAGAAGGAACTTGCCAACAGACGGTCCCATCGCTGCGGTGGCAACCCGGCTGATGCGGCCATGGGAGTCCAGAATTCGCTCGCCTGATGCGGTGAGGATGGGCTCGTTACCGCCGACGGGGAAGCGCTTGATGCCGCTTGCCGACGTGTGATCGTCGATGCTAAGCGTGCACATAATTGTGGTTGCGCCCTTTTCACGTGACGCGAGGTAGGCGGCCTTGCCGATGAAGTCTGGCGTCTTCACCTTGGGGCGCTCGAGGCCGGCCTCGTGCGGCATGTACTCGCTCTCCAGTTCGGAGCCCATCAGGCGGTAGCCCTTTTCGATGCGGCCGGTTGCCCCGTACACGCCGATGCCCACAGGCACCACGTTGAACTCTTGGCCGGCTTCCCACAGGGCGTCCCATAGTGCAAGGCCGTGTTCCATCTTGGTGGTGATTTCGAATCCGAGCTCGCCTACATAGGAAATGCGGAACAGCGTGCAGGGGATGCCTGCGAGCAGCCGATCGAGGACCGAGCCGTAAGGGAACTCGGCGTTGCTGAAGCCTGCCTCGCCGCGTTCGGGGGTGTGCAGTTTCTGCACGGTCTTCAGCGCGTTGGGGCCCCATACGCCGATGGTGCACAGCCCTGTCGACTTGTTCTCGAATGTGACGCTTCCATCGAGTGGCATGTGCCGCTTGATCCAGTGTTCGTCTCGGCCACCGTCGAATGCACCGGTCACAACACGGAAATGCTGCGTGCCCAGACGCTGAATGGTGAGGTCGGCACGGAAGCCGCCATTCGGGGTAAGCCACGGTGTGTAGACGCCCTTGCCAACGGCGACGTCTACCTGGTTGACGCTGAGGTTCTGCAGCAGCGCAAGTGCACCAGGGCCGGTGAGGTCGAACTGGTTGAACGCAGTGAGGTCGACCATGCCGAGCGACTCTCGCATGGCGAGGTGCTCGGCGTTGATGATTGGGCTCCACCAACGAGCATCCCACTCGTGCTCACGCGGACCGCAGACCTGGCCTGGCTGGTCGCCGTACTTGGCAAGCAACCGCTCGTTGGACGTGTACCACTGTGGCCGTTCCCAGCCGCGGGCATCGAAGAACACGGCGCCCAATGCTTCTTCGCGTGCGAAGAACGGCGAGCGGCGCTGGTTGCGGCGGGTGGCCCACTGCTCACGTGGATGCACGATGCCGTATGTCTTGTTGAAGTGCTCAGCGCAACGAGCTTCGATGTGATGCTCGGACAGCTCGTGCGGGTAGAAGCGGCTGATGTCAGAGGTGTGCGGGTCGCACATCTTGGGATAGCCGAACGTCATCCACTCGGCAACCAGCTGTGCGATGCCCGGCCCTTCCTTGATCCACACCGCAGCGGCTGACCACAGGTTGCGCACACCAGGGATTTCGCCGAGAACTGGCATTGCATCGGGGGTGAGCGACAGCAGGCCGTTGATGGCGTACTTGATCTCGGCGTCCCCGAGCATGTCCATCAGCTCGATGGCCTGTTCCATCTGCGGGTCGAAGTCGTCCATCGTGAGCGGCAGCTCGGTAGGCGAGAGTGCAGATTCTTCGTTGGTAGGAATGTCGTCTGGGTGGTGGAAAATTGGTCGGTGTGCATATGAACCGACTTCCATCGACCCGGCGCTCTGGCGCTCGTAGCAGAACGTGTCCATGTCACGCACGATTGGGTAGGCGAGTTCCTTGTTGGACTCGACCAGCACCTGGATGGGCCCGACGTCTGCCATCTGGTGAACTGCTGGAATCAACGGAATGTTGACTCCAGCCATCTTGGCGATGCGGGGGCTCCACACGCCACACGCGATCGCGAGGTGTTCGCACTCGATGCGTCCCTTGGTGGTGACGACTGCTTTGACGTGGCCGTCGACAACTTCGACGTCGAGCACTTCGGTGTTGGCGAACACCTTGGCGTGGCCCTTGCCCTGTGCCTCTTCCCGCATGATGGTTCCGGCGCGCAGCGAGTCGACTGCAGACACCGACGGCGTGTAGAACCCGCCGAGGATGACTTCTTCGTTGATGAACGGAACGAGTTCTTTCACCTGCGCAGGGGTGATGAGAGTGGCATCGATTCCCCATGCTTTGGCCGAGGTCATGCGGCGGTTGAACTCCTCCATGCGCTGAGGCTCACGTGCAACTTCGATGCCGCCGCACTCGTTGTTCACACCCATGTCCACGTATTGGCGCTGGCTCTCCAGCGTGAGGTACGCCATCTCCTTGTTGTGGTCAGTGGGGAAGATGAAGTTGGACGCGTGGCCGGTGGAACCACCGGGATTGGGCAGCGGCCCCTTGTCAATCTGAACGATGTCGGTCCAGCCCAGGCGGGAAAGATGCCCCACCAAGGTGTTGCCGACGATGCCGGCGCCGATGACGACGCATTTCGCTTTTGCCGGCACGCTCGAAGTGTTGGTGTCGCTCACGGGATCTCCTCGGTTCGGCGGGCCGTCAACCGGACGCCTGATATATCAGAAGAGCATAGCGAACCGGTAGCATGGGCGCATGTCCTTGACCGATGACGCGTACAGGGAACTCCGGAACCTCATCGTCACGTTGCAGCTTCCGCCGGGGGGAGTGGTCGACGAGGGCGAGTTGCAGCACGTTCTCAACATCGGCAGAACCCCCATTCGTGAGGCGATACAGCGTTTAGAGCGAGATCAACTCGTGCGGGTAGCGCCCCGCCGTGGCGTATTTGTGACAGATGTCCACCCCGATGAATTGAGCCTGCTGTTCGAGACCCGAGCCGTGGTGGAACCGTATGCGGCTCGTCTCGCAGCAACCCGCGGTACCGACGTGCACTGGGACGAAATGGCTGCAGTGTTGGGTAAAGCTGCCCGTGTCATTGACCCGGCAAAGCTGTTGACCTTGGATCGTCGGTGCCACGAGATCATGTGGTCGGCGGCGCAGAACCCCTATCTCACGAACACGGTCGACAATCTCTACACGCATAGCGAACGCGTCTGGCACCTCTACCTGCGCAACGTTGCAGACATGCACAGCGCACTGGACGAACACGAGACGGTGCTCGACGCACTGCGGTCTCACGACGCAGACCGAGCCGCTCGTTTGGTCGAGGAACATGTGCGTACGTTCGACCGTGAGATCCGCTCGGCGGGTCTGCGCACCTCTGCGTGACCGCCGTAAGAGAGGAAGTTGTTCCGCTCCAGCGCATCAAGATGCTTGAATAGTCGCATGACAGTGCGAACGACGGTGACCCTCGACGATGACGTGGCCGCGGCGGTCGAACAACTCCGCGTGGCGGAAGGGGTCGGCCCGAGCGAGGCCGTGAACCGTCTCGTTCGCAAAGGCCTTGTCGCAAACAAGACCGCCGGGCAATACCAACATCGGACCGCTGCGCTCGGTGCCAGGGTGGACCTCACCAACATCGGCGAAGTACTTGACCTGTTGGATGAGGTCTGACGTGCTGGTGGACGCGAACGTGCTCTTGTTCGCGACTGACACAACCAGCCCGAACCACGATCGGTGCGCTTCTTGGCTCATCGAGGCACTGAGTGGTGATCGAAGGGTGGGTCTTCCGTGGCAGTCAATTGGTGCGTTTGTTCGGATAAGTACGCACCCGAGAATTCTGTCGAATCCGCTGTCGGCTGCGTCAGCGTGGGAAATCGTCGAGGGTTGGCTGGCGCAGCCGACCGCGTGGATTCCCGCCGCCTCAGAGCGGACGGCTGCAAACTTGGGAGAATTGCTCCGCGTCACGGGCGCTACGGGCAACCTGATTCCCGACGCGCAACTTGCCGCTCTCGCAATCGAGCACGGTCTCGAGGTCGTGTCTGCCGATTCAGATTTCGCAAGGTTCCCCTCGGTCCGTTGGCTCAATCCGATTCGTTGACGGAGTTCGGGCGCTCCGTGTCGAGCAGCTGACGAATTGGTGAAGCACGGCGTTGAGGCAGGCTGTTGAGATGGACACCACGTGGACCTTTCACCATCTCGGAGTGGCGTGCGCTTCGATTGAACGGGCGTCCGGCGCGTACACGTCGCTCGGGTATCAGCTGGAGTCGACATTCGAGGATCCGATCCAAGGTGTGGCCGGCGCGTTCTATGTGGGCAACGGTCCACGATATGAGTTGTTGGCCGACCTGCCAGGCCGTGAAACAGTTGCGCCGTGGATCCTTCGGAGGATGCCGACTGTGTACCACCAGGCATGGCTGGTCCCCGATCTCGACTCAGCGCTGGAATCGATGCGATCAGTCGGAGGGCGCCCGACCGGCGATCCAGCGGAATCGATGTACTTCCAGGGTCCCATCGTGTTTGTGATGACCAGGGCCATGGTGCTTGTTGAACTGATTCAGCCTGGCGCAGATTTCGAAACAGCTCTCCGCTAACCCGCAACACGCAAGGGCCGTTTTCCGCCGATCGAGCGTCAAATTCGGCCGCTGCGTGTTACGGCGGGACAGTTTGCGTGTTGCGTCCCCCGGCCCCGGACCGGGCACGGAGTAGGTTGCCGTCAGCGGTAGGCGTCGGCACGATGAGCGAGCCGGATGACTGCCACCACGCGGACCACATCATCGATTTCGTAGAGAATTCGATACGGTCCAACCCTCGCTGAATAGGTACCTTCGAATTCGTGCCGGAGCGGTTTGCCGACTCGGTGTGGATTCTCGGCAAGCGGCCCCGCTATGAATGCGATTACTGCGTCGAAGGCCTTCACTGGAAGCTGATTCAAGTTCCGTTGAGCCGGGGAACGAATCTCGACGCGATACGTCACCGGGGTTTGGTATCCCTCGCAGCAAGGTATTCGTCCAAGGCGACTCCGCTCTCTCCGCGCGCAGTTTCGATGTCTTTGACGATGTCGGGCACGGACCGCCAGAACGCAGTGTCCTCGATCGCTTCCCATTCATCTGCGGAAATGATCACAGCAGTCGGTCGCCCGTTCTTGGTGATCAGTACATGCTCGTCGAATGTTTCCACCTCGTTGATGAGCGAGCTCAACGACTGTCGAGCTTCGGCAAGGGTTACGGACTTCATGTACAGAATTCTAGCCACATTGCGCGATACCTGGAACTCCTAGTCCGACAAGGTCGACTCTGTCGAGATCATTGCGGAGTTGGCCCGAAAGGCAGGCGAACTCGCCGGCGAGCACGCGCTTCCTGGTTACGACGCCCTTAGGTGGACTCCGGGCAAGTTGTGCAATGCCTCGGTTCCAGACCGAGTTAGTGCACACTCGAGTATTAAACTGATTTCATGCATCAGTAGCCGTCAGTGGGCTCCCTACTCGGTGGCGTGGCGGTCGGCGATTCCGGGAGACGGGTCCGCGTAGTCGCTGGCTTCGTCGAGGTACCAGGCCGAAGTAGTGCGCAGGCCGGTGGGCGGGTCGAGCACGCCGGCGCAGATGGACCAGTGCGAGGTGCGGCCGACGATGTTCCAGAACAGTGACGACCCACAGGTCTGACAGAACCCGTATTCCACCGAGGGTTCGGGGGAGTACCAGCGCAACGAACCACTGGAGCTGAACACGATGTGCTCGGGCGCAGCAGCAGTGGCGGCCATGTGGTGACCCGTCCAGCGGCGGCAGCGGTGGCAGTGGCAGTCGAACACGTCTCGTAACGGGCCGGTGACGGTAAACGCCACTCCGCCGCAGAGGCACTGGCCACTGACCCAAGGGCCGGTTGAGTCGCTCATCAGCCCGTCAGCTTTGAACGAACTCGAAACCGAAGCGGCCCTTCACGCACAGATTGCCATGCGTGACGGAATGCTCGGGTGGGGAGGTGACCTTCACGATGCGCTCGTCCTGCACATGCAATGTGAGCTGGCAGCCCACCCCGCAGTAGGGGCAGATGGTGTCGGTCTGGGTCTGCGCCGCCTCGTCCCACGTTCCCTCTGCGCGCATCGTGTGCTCGCTTCGGAACATCAGCGCACCCGTGGGACACACCTGCACGCAGTTGCCGCAATAGACGCACGCCGAGTCGGTCAGGGGCGCGTTGTACTCG
>JAYSSK010000074.1:0-1905 GCA_043720595.1 Acidimicrobiia bacterium | reverse complement strand
TCACTGGGAATTGCGGCGCATTAACGAATTATGCGATAAATTCCCATTCGCCGTTTGTTTCACAATGCGTTTCCTGCTCCACTAGGAACATGTTCATGTGCCTGGTCATCGGGAAGCGTTTCGGGTCGAAAGGGACCGGTGGTCAGATGAGGCTCCATGGGGAAGCCGAGGTGGTGTGCAGAGTTCTGCACGCCATCGGTGTAGCGGGTACGTCGCGATGACGGCCGAACAGTTGCACCCGCAAACGGAATCGTGGACTGAGCCGGCGCTCGTTTCGCCGCGCCAGGGCAGCGCCTCACGCAGCCACGCTGCGGTGAACCACGACGTGACCGTCGTCATCGTGGACGACACCCAGGAGAACGTCGCCCAGTTGGCACGAGTCCTCGACGGACTCGGAATTGATCGGGTGTACGGCTTTACCGACCCGCACGCGGCGATTGCCCATTGCGAAGATTCCCTCCCAGACCTGATCATGCTCGACCTTCAGCTGCCCATCCTGGACGGCTTTGCAGTGATGAAGTCGCTGCGGAAACTGGTGCCGGCCGATGTGTTTCTGCCGGTCGTCGTGCTGACCGCCGACATCAGCGCCGAGGTCAAGGAACAAGCTCTCTTCGCGGGTGCCAAAGACTTCCTGACCAAGCCAATCGATCGCACCGAGGTGCTCCTGCGCGTGGCGAACCTGCTCGAGACCCGGGCGCAGTACCGCCGCCTTGAGCGCAGCAACGCAGCCCTTCAGGCCAGGATCGACAACCACCTATCCGCTGAGCGTGAATCGGTCGCCGAGCGCGAACGTCGCCACCAGCGCATCGACCGGGCACTGATGCCCGGCAGCCTCGCCATGGTCTTCCAGCCCGTCCAGGACATCGAGTCTGGCCAGATCGTGGGCGTGGAGGCATTGTCGCGGTTCTACTGCGAGCCCCGGCGTACGCCGGACAAGTGGTTCGACGAGGCGGAGTGCCTGGGACGAGGGATCGAACTGGAACTCGCTGCCATCGAGGTCGCGCTCAGCCGTTTCCACGAGCTGCCCGCTGAGTACTTCCTGGCCATCAACGCCTCGCCCAAGACGGCTGCAACGCCGGAGTTGGCTGAGATGCTGGAGGAGTACCCCGCCGAGCGAGTCGTGATCGAACTCACCGAGCACACCCGGGTCGATGACTACGAAGGCCTGATCTTTGCGCTCGACCGGTTGCGTGCCCTCGGGGTGCGGATCGCGGTCGATGACACCGGCGCCGGCTATGCCGGTCTCCAGCACCTGCTCCAGATCCGTCCGAACGTCCTCAAACTCGACACCGCGCTGACCCACGGCATCGACAGCGACATGGTTCGCCAGTCCCTCGCTGCGGCGCTGGTGCGGTTCGCCAGCGAGACCGGAGCCACGATCATCGCCGAAGGCATCGAAACCGCCGGCGAACTGACCACGCTCCAGCAGTTGGGGATCCCGTGGGGGCAGGGCTTCCACCTCGGTCGACCGGCTGAACTACCTCGGCGCCCAACCCGACTGGTGTCGTTGACGCGCATGATCCACGCACCTGAGGTCGAGCCCAGTTTGGTCGAGCCCAGTTTGGTCGAGCCCAGTTTGGTCGAGCCCAGTCTGCTCGTGGTCTGACTACTCCCCGGGCCAGAGGACGTCGGGCCGCACTGGGGACGCGTCTTGGTCGTGTGGGCGTGTTGCTATGGAGAAGAGACGGTCACCTCGTGCGTTGCCGTTGTTGCGTCGCCCCATCCGTCGGTTGCGGTGAGGGTGACCGTATAGGTGCCACCGACCGCGTAGGTCTTCGTGGGCGAAATGGCGGTTGACGTGGTCCCGTCCCCGAAATTCCAGAGCCGGGTGACCGCGTCACCGACGTTGTCCGTGACCGTTGCGCTGAAGCTGCACACCAGACCGGCGCAGATCGGTGCCGGCAG
>JAYSSK010000073.1:0-1915 GCA_043720595.1 Acidimicrobiia bacterium | reverse complement strand
GTCACGCGCAGCCAATCCACCTTGGTGACCCTGCTCCACTCGCGGCTTTGGTCGGGCACCTTGACGAGATCGTTGTCGACCACAAACCGCTCTGGGATGTAGCGAAAGATGCCCCGTTTGGAGTTGGCACCGAAGTTCCACACGATGCGTTCGCTGACCAGCAGGTCACCGTTCGGCTGCACTTCAGCAACAACAGTCATCTGTTCCAAGCGCTCGCCGAACGAAGATTGGGCCAACGGGGCCGAGGCGGCTCGCATGGTTCCGGTTACGAACAGGAGCACCACGCAGGCCAAGACCCGAAGGGACGAAACAAACGGACGAGATTGGCGCACAGCCCTATTCGATCACGTGCCAGCCAGGTTGCTCTACAGCCAACAACGGCCGGTTAGGTCGGGAGGTGGGACGACGCGAGACTGAGCACGATGTCTGACTTCAATACCGCCGCCGTTCACGAAGCAATCGCCGCAGCAAACCCCGATGCTCCATGCATCATTTGGCGAGGGCGCACCTGGACATGGGCAGAGACCACCGAACGCACCCGCCGCCTGGCCAACTACCTATTGTCTCGGGGCGTGCAGGTTCCGGTGGAGCGAGAGTACCTCGACGGGCACGAATCCGGGCAGGACCATCTCGGCATCTACCTGTTGAACGGCAACGAGTACCTGGAATGCATGTTGGGCGCGTACAAGGCGCGGGTTGCCCCGTTCAACGTCAACTACCGGTACGTAGCCGAGGAGCTGCTGTATCTCCTCACCGATTCGAACTGCAAAGCAATCGTCTACCACTCCCGGTTCGCTCCGACGCTTGCGGAAATACGCGATCGGCTCCCCAACCTCGAGATCCTCATCCAGGTGGCAGACGACTCCGGCAACGCGCTACTTCCGGGCGCTGTGGACTACGAGGCTGCACTCGCATCGGCTTCGAAAGAGCGGCCAGAGGTCCAGGTCATCGGAGGCGACTGGGCCCCAGAGGACTTGTACATCCTCTATACAGGCGGCACCACCGGAATGCCTAAGGGCGTGTTGTGGCGCCAGACCGACATCGCCAATGTTGCAATGGGGATGCACCCGTCAACCGGGCCGCATACGAGCTACGAAACCATCGACGAAATCGTCGCCAACGCAAGCGGGGCGGCCCGGCTGGTCATCCTTCCCGCGGCGCCGTTCATGCACGGTGCGGGGCAGTGGATCGCGTTCCGGTCGTGGCACACGGGCGGGCCTGTCGTCATCCAAAGCGTGGTGGACCGGCTCGACCCGGCGGATGTCTTGCGGCGATGCGAAGAACATGGCGTGCAGTTCCTCCAGATCGTGGGCGACGCGTTCGGTCGGCCGCTGATCGACGAGATCGAACGAGCTGGGTCAGCGGGGACACCGTATGACCTGTCAAAGCTGACATTCGTGTTGTCGGGAGGCGCGGCGTTAAGTGCCCCACTCAAGAATCGTCTGATGGATGCTTTGCCACATGCACTCGTCCTTGACGGGGTCGGCTCGTCTGAGGCTGGAGGCCAGATGAGCCAGGTGTCAACGAAAGCATCGGGCCAACAGGCAACCACAGGTACGTTCATATGCGCGCCTGGTAATTACGTGCTGTCCGAAGATCTGTCCGTCCCGCTGGAGCCCGGGCACGAAGGCATCGGGTGGCTGGCAAAGGCTGGCCGGTTGGCGCTCGGGTATCTCGGCGATGCGGAAAAGACCAGCCGCACGTTTCCCACTGTGGCAGGCATCCGCTATTCGGTGCCTGGAGATCGGGCTCGGCTGCTTCCGGGGACCGAGGCGTCGATGGGAGTCCCGATCATCGAGTTGCACGGTCGCGATTCGGTGACCATCAACTCTGGTGGAGAGAAAATCTTCGCCGAGGAAGTCGAGGCTGCGCTCATGCATCACCCCGATGTGTACGACGTCACCGTGGCACCACG
>JAYSSK010000072.1:0-12682 GCA_043720595.1 Acidimicrobiia bacterium | reverse complement strand
ATGTTGTGTGACTCGACGATCACTGCTGCGGCTGCCACCATGAATGGTGTCGTGTTCGACGTTGGCACACCCGTGAGCGCGATCCCGGCAAGGAACCGCAAAGCAGTCATCATCCGGGATCGTGGTTGCAGGTTTGGTGGTTGTTCTCAACCGGCCCGGTGGTGTGAGATCCACCACATCCGGGAACGCGAGAACGGTGGGACACACGAACTACCGAACCTTGTTGCCCTGTGTACATATCATCACCGTGAAGTACACCGCAAAGGCATCACACTCACCTGGGAGCACACCACCCTGGTAGCAACGTTCCCGAACGGAACCATGGTCCACGGGCCACCACACCCCAACACGCTTCCGACTCTGTTCTGACCCTCCAACACGAAACCCCGGTATAGGGGCGCGGAACCACCGCGCCCAACACCGGCGCGCTAAGACGATTTGCGGATTTGTATCGTGGTTTGTAGGTCCAAATGCCAAGAGGTTTCTGAAATGACGAAACCTCGAGCAGCTTGTGCGGCGAGCGGCGGCTGAGTTCGGGTGGCATCACATCCGCAAACAAGTCCAGATGACCCTCTGTGGCCAGCCGTGTTGCGAGGCCGGCCCGGTTAGCTGTTAGCTGGGCGGCATGACTGTGTCCACTGCGTTCTCCGGCCCGCTTCGAATCGCGAACTGCAGCGGTTTCTACGGGGATCGTCTCAGCGCTGCGCGAGAGATGGTGGAAGGCGGTCCGATCGACGTGCTCTGCGGCGACTGGTTGGCGGAGCTCACGATGTTGATCCTCGCCAAGACGCAGGCGAAGGGCGGGCCAGGTTACGCCCGCACGTTTGTGACCCAGATGGAGCAGGTGATGGCGGCCTGCCTGGAGAAGGGGATCAGGGTCGTTTCCAACGCCGGCGGCTTGGACCCGCACGCGTGCGCATCGGCCGTTGAAGCGGTGGCGGCAAAGTTGGGCCTCAGTCCGAAGGTTGCCGTTGTCAGCGGCGACAACCTGATGAGTCGCTTCGATGATATGCGCGCGGATGGTATTAGCTTCCAGAACCTCGACACCGGCGAGCCCCTCGGCGACCGCAAGCCCATCAGTGCCAATGCCTACTTCGGTGGCTGGGGGATTGCCGACGCGTTGAACGAGGGCGCCGATATCGTGATCACCGGGCGAGTGACCGACGCAGCCTTGGTGGTAGGCCCTGCTGCATGGCGGTTCGGCTGGAAGCGAACCGACTGGGATCGCCTCGCGGGGGCGGTGGTGGCTGGCCACGTCATCGAGTGTGGCTGCCAGGCCACCGGTGGCAACTACGCGTTTTTCCGCGAGATTCCTGGGCTGGAACGGCCCGGGTTCCCCATCGCAGAGATGTACGCGGACGGATCATCGGTGATCACAAAGCACCCGGGAACCGGCGGCGCGGTCACGGTCGGTACGGTCACAGCGCAGCTGCTGTATGAGATCGACGGCGTGCAGTATGCCAACCCCGACGTGGTGTCGCGTTTCGACACCATCGAGCTGACCCAGGAAGCCCCCGACCGCGTTCGTATCGCGGGGACCAAGGGTTTGCCTGCGCCGGATCAGCTGAAGGTGGCCATCAATTTCGACGGCGGCTACCGCAATCGGTTCACGTTCTGTCTCACCGGCCTCGACATCGAAGAGAAGGCAGCACTGGTCGAACGGACTCTGTGGGCGCAGATTCCCGGCGGCCGCGACTCCATCCAGCAGACACGGGTAGACCTTGTCCGTACCGACAGACCCGATCCGCAGACCAACGAGCAGGCAATTGCACAACTCCGCTTCACGGTGAAGGACCCTGACGAACGCAAGATCGGCCGCGCGTTCTCCAATGCCGCCATCGAAATGGCGCTGGCAACGTACCCGGGTATGTTCGGCATCGGCGGCCCCAGCGCGGCGGAACCATACGGCGTGTACTGGCCAGCGCTCGTGGCAGTCGACGAGGTGCACCAACTCGTAACGGTCGACGGTGTTACACGCACGGTTGTGGTGCCCGACGATGCGAAACCTGACCCCTTTGATACATCTGACGTTCCTGGTATCGCAACTGGCAGGACCCCCGCCGACGTCGCCGGGCCCACTCAACGTCTGCCGCTTGGCACAGTTGTTGGTGCGCGCAGCGGCGACAAGGGTGGCAACGCAAACGTCGGTGTGTGGACGAAGACCAACGCAGCGTTCGAGTGGCTGGTCGGTTTCATGGACGAGGCCAAGGTCCGTGAACTGCTGCCGGAGACGGCGTCATTGCCGATTCGGATTGCCGTCTTCCCAAACCTAAGCGCGCTGAATATTGTGGTTGTTGGGCTGCTCGAGGAAGGTGTTGCTGCTTCGACCCGCCTGGATGGCCAGGCGAAGGGCCTGGGCGAATGGCTCCGCGCCCGTTACGTGGATATCCCTGAGGCGCTGCTCATCTGATCCCAACGGTTGCTCACAGGTTGGCTTTCCCGTGATCATCAGTTGCTCACACGCCAACGGTCTGATGTGGCGATGGCAGATCAGCTCACTTCGCAGCTCGCCCACCTCTATCGCCGTGCCGGCTTTGGCGCCCGACTAGAAGACCTCACCGCTGGCGTTGCTCGGGGTTATGCAGCCACCGTGGACTATTTGCTTGACCGAAGCCGCAACGACGCGGGTGCCGTGCCACCCCCGGTGCTCGACCCCCGCACGTTGCAACCCGCCGACACCCAGCAAGCTCGCAAGGAGCTGCGCCAGCTTCGCAATCAGCAGGAAGCGCAACTGGTGGAGTGGTGGCTGGAGCGCATGGTCCTCACAGACCAGCAGGGCGCTGAGAAACTCACCTGGTTCTGGCACGACCACTACGCCACGTCGGCACAGAAAGTGGACAACCCGCACCTGATGTTGTCGCAGAACCAGTTGTTCCGCCAGCAAGGCGGCGCCGGGTTCGACGCACTTACGCAGGCTGTTGCCAAGGACGGCGCCATGATGCTGTGGCTGGACTCCAACAAGAACAACAAGGCTCGCCCCAACGAGAACTTCGCACGCGAACTGATGGAGCTGTTCACCATCGGCATTGGTAACTACACAGACGATGACGTGCGCGAAGCTGCCCGAGCGTTTGCCGGGTGGCGTTACAACCGCCAGGAAGGGTTCCGGGTGCTGAAGGGCCAGGCTGATACCGGCACGAAGACCATCCTGGGAAAGGCCGGTGCGTTTACCGGTGAAGACGTTGTTGCCATGCTGGTGACCTCGCCTGCGGCCGCCCGCTTCGTGACGGCCAAACTGTGGCGCCACTACGCCTTCCCGGTCGGAACAGATCATCCCGTGGTTGCCGAGTTGGCAGCCTCGTTCGCTGTCGATCTGAACGTCACCAAACTTCTTCGGTCCATCTTGCTGCACCCACAGTTTGTGTCACGCGAGGCCCGGCAGGGACTGGTGAAGCAACCTGTCGAATGGATGACCGGCATGTTCCGGCAACTCGACATGCGTCCCAGCGAGATGGTCGGCAATGTCACCTTGGCCACGCTGAACAAGCTCAACCAGAAGCCGTTCTTTCCTCCGTCGGTTGGCGGATGGCCGGACAACGGATACTGGATCTCGACTTCTAGTGCGCTGGTTCGCTATCAGTTCGCGCTGCAGGTTTCGAACAGGGCACGTCTCGACTGGTTCGCCGGTGGCAACAATGCCGCCCGCCTCGTCGCTCTAGCCGGCCGATTGGGCGTCGACGAGTGGACCCCGTCGTCTGCCGAAACCATCGCCGCTGCCAGCGAACCTCGGCGTCAACTTGCTGCCGCGTTGGTCACTCCCGAGTACGTCCTCAACTGAGCGTTCTGCGCACACCCAGATCGGAACTTCACGATGAACACTCCTCAGATCTGCCTGCCGTCCACGTCGGGCGCCTTCGCTCCAGACGTCGAGATTGCCCCAGGTATCACCCGTCGCAGTTTCATGGCAGCGCTCGGTCTTGGTGCCGCAACGGCCTCTATGCCCCTGGCGAGTGCGGCCGCTGCGCCGAAGGCCCAAGCCCTCGCTACAGCTTCGCCAAGCCCCAGTGGCGACGGGATTCTTGTCATGGTCACCCTGTACGGCGGCAACGACGGCATCAACACGGTTGTGCCCTACGCCGACCCGGCTTACTCAGCCAATCGGCAGTCGGTCGCGATCAACCCCGATCAGGTGCACAGACTGGAAAACGGATTCGGCTTGCACCCCGAGCTGAAAGGACTGAAGGCCCTCTACGACCAAAAGCACCTGGCCATCGTGCACGGAGTCGGGTATCCGAACAGCAACCGCAGCCACTTCCGGTCGATGGATATCTGGCAGACGGCGCGCCCAGCCGAGGTCACCAACACCGGGTGGTTGGGGCGCTGGTATGACGCAACCGGGCCCGATGCAACGCGCATGATCAACATCGGCGGCTCACTTCCCCGGTTCATGATCGGAACCAAAGGTGCCGGTGCCAACCTCAACCCCGGCAAGCTCACACTTCCCGCTGGCGCAGCGGGCGAGAAAACCATCCAAGGCACTGGCCGCAACGCCGAAAACGTCGCGGCGCTTGGGCCGTGGGGAGCACGCATTGCGGCTTCGAACGCAGACTTATTGCGCGTGAAGAACACGTATGCCCCACTACTGAACAGCAGCACCGAAGCTGCGTCGAGCGGAGCCACCAACCTCGAAGGTGACGGGTCCAACAGTCTCACGCGTGACATGCAGGAAGTGGCACGTCTGGTCAACGCAGGAGCACCCGCTCGTGTATACGGCGTGTCACTCGGCGGGTTTGATACGCACGCAGGCGAGCTGGCCCAGCACGCGCAGTTGATGGGATACCTTGACCAGGCGCTGAGCACCTTCTACGCAGCCGTTGCCGGCAACCCCCGTGGCCAAAAGGTCACCGTGGTCGTGTACTCGGAGTTTGGGCGCCGGGTGCAGGTGAACGGTTCCGACGGCACCGACCACGGAGCTGCCGCCCCGGTGTTGGTGCTCGGCCCGCAGGTGAAGGGTGGCCAGTTCGGTCAACCGCCAAGCCTCACCGATCTCGACCTCGGGGACCTCAAGTTCACGACCGATTTCCGCTCGGTCTACGCGACAGTGCTTGGCAAGACTCTGGGCATCGACCCTGCAGTCTCGCTTGGCGGTTCGTTCCCGCTGCTTGGCTTCCTTTGATCCTCGCCGGTTAGGCCGGTGGATGCATGCGCAGCCACCGACGGGTTACGAGTGCGAACCCGAACCCAACCAACGTCATGACAAGAGCCGCTACGGCAGCGGCTCGAAAGCCGGCCGAGATGGCTTCACGTGCGGGTGTGCTCACAGCCAGATCACCGGATCCACCCAGCAGATCGCGGACTAGCTCGACGCTGCCCAGGCGAGAGTCCACCACCGCGAACAGCATCGCTCCGGCGAGTGCAGTGCCGAATGTGCCACCGAGGTTGCGAACGAACTGATGGGCCGATGAGGCGCGTCCCATCTCGCTCGGTGAGGCCATGCGCTGCAACAGGCTGAGTGTGGAGTTGGTGACGCTTCCGATGCCGAGGCCCTGCATGAACGAGAGAACGAAGACAAACAGCAGTGGCGTGGATGCTGAGTAGAACACGGCGCCCGCTGCGAGCGGTGGTATCGCAAGAGCGAACCCGCCCAACATCACTGTGATGTTCTCCACGCGGTCCAGCACCCGACTGGTGATCGTGCTTCCTGTGGTCCAGCCAAGCGCTAGGAAGGCAACCGCGAACGCGGCCATGCTGGTCGACCGGCCCAGACCACCACGTACGTAAAGGGGGATGTAGGCGTCGACCGCCAACGACCCGGCGAAAAAGGTGAACGGAATTGCATTGAGCAATCCAAACGGTGGAAGCGCAAAGTACCGCCGCCCGAGGATGGGGCTCGCGACGCGTCCCGAATGCCACCAGTAGATCCCCGCGACGACTGCGGCTGCAGCAGCAGAGACAAACGACGAACGACGCAAGTCGGATAGGCCAACGAGGACCAGCCCGGTGAACACGCCGACCAAGAACAGACCGGCGGAATCGAACGGAGCACGGGTCGCGGCCGATTCGTTCGTCCGCGCAGTTGCAGCAACCTGCTTCCACCCGATCGCTGCCGCGAACACCACCAGCGGCAGGTTGATTGCGAAGATCCAGCGCCAACTGCCGACAGAGACAATGAGCGCCACTAAGGCCGGCCCGGCGAGAGCCATCACTCCCCATACCGCTGAATTGGCCGCGTAGGCACGGGACCGAAGGTGGTCTGGAATGTTGATGCCCACGATGCTGATGGTGGTAGCCATGACCATGCCCCCGCCGATCCCTTGCAACACTCGTGCAGCGATGAGCAGACCCAATCCGGGCGCAACCGTGCACAACGCCGAGGCGACGAAGAACAAGACGAGGGTGATCCGATAGGTGAGGCCGACACCCAGCGTGTCGATGACCGTTCCGGCCGCCAGCATCGACACGGTCGAAGCGAGCAGAAACGCAGTCAGCACCCACGTCAGCCGAGTGATGCCAAGGTCGTTGCCGATTTCGGGGAGCGCAGCCGCAACCGACATGCCGTCGAATGCTGCCAGCGCCAGCAAGGTGAGCGTGGACAGCATGATGGGCCGGTATTGGGAACCCATCACCGATGCACTGGATGACGTACCGGCGGGAACTGCCTCGGGTTTCGTGTCAGCTCCCGTGCATGCTGCACATGCCGGTGGACAACACCGTGAACATCAACGCTGCCTGTGCCTCGATGGAGGGCCAGGGGAAGTCAGGCATGGACAGGCGCAGTGCAGCAATGCCGTGCACGGTGGACCACAACATGACTGCTAGGTCGAGGGGCTCGGCGATCAGGCTGATGTACCCGGCGTCGACTGCGTCCTTCACCTGGTCGACGATGTGTACCAGGCCCTTCATTTCGGTGCTGTCCAGACTGTGATCGTGTTCATGGTGATGCGACTCTTCGGACATGAAGAGCACGCGGTACTGGCTGGGATTCGCGTCTGCGAACCGCAGGTATGCAATAGCACTGGCGTGAATTGCCTCCAGTGGGTTGGCCGCGTCTTTGCTTGCATCGACGAGAAAGGCGTCGAAGCGTTCGAATGCCCGCTGGCACGCCGCGTGGACCATGGCGTCTTTGTCGTCGAAGTGGCGGTAGATGGAAGGGGCTGTAACCCCCACCAGTTGGCCAACCGCACGGATGGAAACACCGTCTGCGCCGTGTGCATAAAGCAGGGATTCGACGGCTTCGATAATTTCATCGCGCAGACGTTCCCCCTCGCCTCGCCGCGCGCGGACTCGCCGTGGCCTGTCGGCCAGCGCCACGACGTTGGTGTGCTCCTGGGTGTTGGCGGGGTTGGTCACGGTTGAAACGCTGCGTTCGAAGCGGCGGGGTATCTGGCGATGCCCCCGATGGCCCCGGTGGCCATGCCCGGAGCTTAACCGGGAGACCACCACAGAACCTTTGCGGCCGTTCGAACGTGTGGTCATCGGTACAGCTCAGACCGTGGATGAGGCCGTTGACGGAGCCGCGGCGCTGCGGTCCATCTCGGGCGGAAGCGGTTCGAGTTCCACGTGTTCACTGAGGCCAATGCGCTGGTGAAGTTTGCGCAGCGGAGCTGGCGCCCACCAGTTGGCTTCGCCTGCCAGACGCATGAAGGCAGGCACGAGTGTGGAACGAATCACGAACGCATCCATGAGCACGGCGAGCGCCAACCCGAGGCCGAACAGTTTGATGAACGACACGCCTGATGTGGCAAACGCGATGAACACGATGGCGATGAGCAGCGCTGCTGCGGTGACGATGCGGCCGGTCTTTTCGAGACCAACGGCAACTGCCCGCGTGTTGTCACCGTGTCGGTCATGCTCCTCTTTGATCCGTGAGAGGAGGAACACCTCGTAGTCCATGGACAACCCGAAGGCAATGCAGAACATCAGTACGGGGGTGGTGGCATCGATGGTGCCCGTGGGAGTGAAGTCGAGGAAGCCGGACAGGTGACCGTCCTGGAAGATCCACACCATTGCGCCGAACGTTGCAGTGAGGCTGAGCAGGTTCAGCAGCACTGCCTTTATCGGCACGAGGATGCCACCGAACATCAGAAACAGCAGGACAAACGTGACGATTGCGATGATTGCTGCGGCCCAGGGCAGGCGGCTGAGGAGAGACTCTTTCGAGTCGACCAGCTGGGCGGACGGGCCACCCACCAGCACGTCGAACGGCGAATCGATGGACCGGACGGCCTTGATGAATTGTTCGCCGCGGGCAGACACCGGTTCCACGGATGGGACGACGGACAGCCACGTGGCTTCGGTGCCGGCGAACCGCTGGCTCACGTCGTTCGGCGGGGCGATCTGTTTGCCGCCAAGGTAGCTACCTGTCAGTGCATCGACACGCGCGACCCCGTCGACGAGGGATAGTCGTGCGGCGTACTCGCCGAGCGTTGCGAGCTTCGTCTGGTCAGCCTGGTCGAACGACGCAACGTAGATCTCGGCAGCACCGTTTTCGCGAGAATCGAATTCCTCAGCGATTTGGTCAAGGGCGGCACGTGCCGACGCACCGCCCGGGAGCACTCGATGGTCAGACAGTCCCAGGTTGATGTGGAGGAATGGCACGCCGAGCAGCATCAGTGCTGCGATACCTGCGGCTGCGATACGGCCCGGGCGTTTCATGACGGCCATGGCAGAGCGATGCCAGAAGCCGTTCTCCGAGACCGTTGCCGTGCATCGGCGCCGCGGGCCGATGCGAAGGGAGTTAATACGTGTACCTAGCAATGCGAGCACTGCGGGAAGGACGACGACCGACGCAATAGCTGCGATGGCAGCGACTGCGATTCCGGCATATGCGAAGCTGCGCAGGAAGGCTTGGCGGAACACCAGCAGCGACGCGAGCGAGATGGCCACGGTGGCAGCGGAGAACACCACTGTACGGCCGGCGGTGCGTACGCTGCGGACGATCGCGTCTGGAACGGGCCACCCTGCGTCAAGTTCTTCGCGGTACCTGGACACGATGAACAGCGCGTAGTCGATGGCAAGGCCAAGGCCCATCGCAGTCGTGAGGTTGAGTGCGAAGATCGACACGTCGGTGAAGCCGTTGATGACGGTCAGCACGAGGAACGTTCCAATGACGGTGACCGCGCCGATCAGCAGTGGCAGCCCTGCGGCAACCAACCCACCGAATACCAGAACGAGCAACAGAAGCGTGATGGGTAACGCGATGGTTTCTGCTCGGGTGAGGTCCTTCTCGATAGTTTCGCCCACCTGCCGAAACACCTCGGCCTCGCCGGTGACGGCAACCTCGATAGCTGAGGGCGCGTCGCCGGCGGGCCGGGTGTACCTGGGGGACAGGTCTTCGATGCGTTCACGAATGTCGTCTTCCGAGCCGGTGATCCGCGCGAGGACGAGGGCCTGATCTCCGGCACGTGACTTGAGCGGGGGTGCCTGTAGTGACCAATAGCTGGCGACTCCGGAAATCCCTGGCTCTCTTTCGAGCTCCGCGGTGAGGGCAGCGCCCGCGGCTGCAGCGCCCGGGTCATCGACTGAACCGCCGGGTGCACGGACGAGCAGCACCAGGTTTGGTGACCCGGCGCCGAATGTCCTTTCGATGAGGTCATGGGCCCGGGTGGACTGTGCAGTGGGATCGTCGAAACCACCGTTCGACAGCTTGCCGGCGACGGACCCGCCGATGGCACCAGCTGCGAAAACGACGAGGAGGCTCGCCAGCAACACCAAACGGTGGCGGCGGACGATGAACCGGGCGAAGGAGGAAGGCATGATCAGTCGGGTTCGGGATAGCAGGCGGCTGGCTGGGCGGGCTCGTCAGGCAGCCAGGCAGGCGGCGGTAATAGCAGCGGCCGCGGTGTCGACCGCTGGGTTTGCCGGGCTGGCGTTCTCCGCGAAGACAACCACGGGCTCTGCCGGATGGCTGAAGCGGCTGAAGGGGTTGAAGCGATGCAAGAAGCTGAATCGTGCGGGCATCAGGCGAACAACAGATGCGCCGAGCGTTGCGGCCCGGTCGATCTGTGTGTTGTGTGCACGGAGGTCATCTGCGGTGTGTGACATGGAGAGGAGTTCGAGGAGCATCGGAAAACTGCCTTTCTGCGAAGGAAGATCCTGAAGGATCGTAGTTACTATAACGACGCTATGCAAACGTCGCTACCGTAACTTTGTGTTACCTGGGTCACATCCGCCCACTCCCAAACCCACCACCCGCGTTCCCCGGAACCAACGTTGGAGCAGTTGGGTGGCCGTTTGACCGAGCCGCGAAACGCAAAACAGCCAAACTCGGGAAGAGTTCGGCTGTGGCTAGGGCTAGATGTCGGGGCTGGAAAATGTTGCTGCGCGTCCACGGCAGGAATTGAACCTGCGACCTACCGCTTAGGAGGCGGTTGCTCTATCCGCTGAGCTACGTGGACTTGACCTGCTGCATGAGGCAGAGGGGTCCAAGGCTAATGCTCTGACGGGCGTTGGGCGGCATGGCGACCGCCGATGAAGCCGAAAGTCATGCCTGGGCCGAGTGTGCCGCCAGCGCCTCCGTAGACGCCGGCCGTCACGGCGGCCATGGTGTTGCTGCCGACGTAGAGGCCCGGAATGGGGCGGTCGTTCCAGTCCAGCACCTGCGCGTGCTGGTTGACCCGTGGCCCGCCGCAGGTTCCGTTGACTCCGGATTCCATCTCGATGGCGTAGTACGGGCCGTCCTCGATGACCCCAAGCGTGGCGAAGGGGGCTGGCAACGTGGGGTCGCCGGCAAAATTGTCGTACGTCGTGTCGCCACGGCCGAACTCGTTGTCGTGGCCCATACGCACATCGGCGTTGAAGCGCGCGACAGTGTCAGCCAGAGCCGTGCCGTCGACACCGATCAGTGAACCGAGTGCCTCGAGTGTGTCCGCGCGCTTCGCCCAACTTGGCGCAGGCTGGCCGGGGCGGCTGGTGAACATGCGGTACTTCGCGATGAACTGCTCGTTGAAGATCAGCCAGTACGGCAGGTTGGAGAATTCGTAAGTGACCGGATCAAAGTTGTGCAGCGCAAACCCGAGCGCGTTGTAGTTGACTGCCTCGTTGACAAACCGTCGGCCGGCACGGTTGACCATGATTGAACCTGGGCACGTGCGCTCGGACTGGCACAGCAAATAGTTGGCGCGGGTATCCCAGCTCACAGCGGACGACTCTTTCGTGGAGGTCATCCACCAAGCGTTTGCCATGTTGCCAAGGCTTGCGCCGACTTCCATGGCCATCAGCAAGCCGTCGCCTTCGCACTCCGGCACGCTGACAGGCGCAGTCATAGGCCCACGTAGGAACGTCTGCACCAAGTGCTTATTCCATTCGAAACCACCGGTGGCGATGACAACGCCTTTGCGCGCGCGAATGCGAATCTCGCCCTGTTCCTGTGTGGCGACGACGCCTGTGACGATGCCGCCCTCCATCACGAGGTGCTGCGCCCGAGTTTCGAAGAGGACAGGGATCTTGCGGTCCAACACGCCGCGCAGCAACGAACCGACAAGCGCCTGGCCCTGACCTCGACAGTCACGCTTGCGACGATCTTCAAGCTCGGCGTCTGTAACGCCTCCGTGGCGGTCTTCGATGCGGCTCAGCAACTTTGGAATCCCGGTCTTGGGAGGGTTGACTCGCGTGGCCCAGGAGCCGAGGTCTTCGAACGGAAACACCACGTTGTCCAGCGAACGGCCGCCGTCAGCCATGGCGCCGATGGTGTCTGGCTGGTAGTCCGGGAAATCCAAGAACGGCTTGAAGTTGACGGGGGTCTTGTCGGCCAAGAAGCGGATCATCTCCGGACCGGAGTCGAGGAACCCGGTAAGTGCGTCGGCGTCCAGCTGATCAGGCGCGAGTGCGTCGAGATACGCAACAACGTCTTCACGTGAATCGACCACGCCAGCTTCGAACGCGTGATGGTTGAGTGGGACCCACAACATGCCGCCAGACATGGCCGAGGTGCCACCGACCATGCCGGACTTTTCCACGATGAGCACCCGCCGGGCCCCGTGATCAGCGGCTGCCAGCGCTGCAACCAACGCGGCAGCGCCGCTCCCGAGCACCACTACGTCGAATTCTTCGTCCCATCGGGTGGTGGCTTCGCTCATACTGGGCTGGAACCTTTCGAAACTGGACTCGGAGTGAAGAAACTAGGTCATACGACACATGAACGCAACGACAACGTGCCCGACTTCCCGCTCGACTACGGCCCGTCTCTCATGGTGGGGTAGGTGTTGGGGTGTGGTGGGCCGTGGCGGATTGTGCCGTTGGGCATGACTGCTGCGAGGGTGTTGTTGTCGTCCCAGTGCAGGCGGATGTGTTTTCGGTGGACTTCGCGGTGGTGGTACGCGCACAGAAGTATGAGATTGCAGATTTCGTGTGTGCCGCCGTGTTCGCGTTCTCGGATGTGGTGGATTTCGCACCATCGTGGCGGGTGCCCGCACCCGGGGTATCGGCAACCACGGTCTCTGATGACTACCGCTTTACGGTTCCTGGCCGGGATGGCCGTGAGCGGTGTTCCGACGTCGAACGGGACACCGTTGAGGGTGGCGGCGATTGCTGTGATGGTGGCGTCACACATGACCTGTTCGATTTGCCAGTTCCGTAGGAACCAGTTCCCCGGGGTGTGTCCGGTGTTGTCGGCTGCGTGGAACACAATGTTGACGTTTGGGCGTTCGTTCCCGATGTGCGGCCGGTCGGGGTTTGCGAGTGACGCGGCGCAGATGTCGACAAGGGCGTCGGCGCGTCGTTGGGTGACGGTTCGGGTGTCTTC
>JAYSSK010000071.1:0-12750 GCA_043720595.1 Acidimicrobiia bacterium | reverse complement strand
GCGAGTTCGGCGAACACTGAGCGCGTTGTTAGGCCAGCTTGGCCTTGGTGGACTCGATGACGTTCATGCCGTTGGTGTAGTTGCCAGTGAGGCCCTTGCGGGACACGTCGAGCGCACTACCGAAGTACGCGAACCCGATCGGCGAGTCGTCCAGCATGAGCTCTTGGATCTTCTTCGAGCTCGCCTTCTGCACCTGCACGTCGGCTGAACCGATGTACGTGGTGATCTGCGCATCGAGGTCTTTGTTGGAGTACTGGGCTGCGTTCCACACGCCGCCGGTCTTGACGGCTGCGTTGAGGTACACGTTTGGCACGTCACGGTGGCCGTACTCGGTGATGCCCATGTCGGACTTCAGCCAGCTTGGGTCACGCTTGTCGTCGTAATACGCAGAGCCGTCTTCGTCGGCAATGTCGATCTTGACGTTGATGCCGATTTCCTTGGCAGCCTGCTGCACTACCTGCGACAGCAGCTTGATGTCTGCGCGGCCCCAGGTGGACAGCGTGACGTCGAAACCGTTGGCCTTGCCGGCAGCAGCCATGAGTTCCTTGGCCTTGGCAATGTCCTTCTTGCGCTGCGCAACGGTCTTGTCGGTGGTTGGCATGTTGGGGGTCATTGGGCTGTCGTTGCCGATCTTGCCGAAGCCGTCGATCACACCGGCAACGATGCCGGGGCGGTCGAGGGTGAGCAGCAGGGCCTGGCGAAGGCGCTTGTCAGCCGCGAACGGGCCACGTGTTGCGCTGAGGTGAAGCTGCAGGTGGCCGTTGGAAGCCGACTGCTGCACCACGAAGTTGGGATCGCCCTGCAGCGTTTTGGCTGTCGTTGACGACGAGAACGCGTCCCAGTCGACCTGGCCGGACTGCAGCGCAGCAAGACGAGCACCGTCGTCCTTGAACTGCAAGATCTGGAGCTTCTCGAAGTTTGGCTGGCGGGTCTTGTCCCAGTAGTTGGGATTGCGCTTGTATGTAACGCCCTGATCGACGACGTACTTCTCTTTGATCCATGCGCCACAGCCCATGAACGTGGTTTCCCAATCGCCCTTGTACCCGGCAGGCAGGATGATCATGTTGTAGTTGGTGCTGCTGACCAAGTATGGCCAGGCGCCTACTGGCTGCAACAAGGTGAACTTGACCGTGTAGTCGTCGACCTTGGTGGTGCCGCCCTTTTCCAGGATGCCCTTGAACACCGACATGGCATTGCCCTTATTGGCTGGGTCTGAATGGTGGTCGAAGGTTGCGACTACGTCAGCAGCGGTGAGGGTCTTGCCGTTGTGGAATTTGATGCCCTTGCGGATGGTGAAGGTCCACTCGGTGGAGTCTGCGTTTGCCTTCCAACCCGACGCGACACGGGGTTCGAGCACACCCTGTGCGTTTGAGTGGCACAGGTACTCGCCGGCCAGGCCAAGATGGAGCAGAGCGCCGCCGTTGTTGATGACCGTCGGTTCGAGCTTCGAGCCCGGAGCGATGGTGCTGACACGCAGAAGCGGCTTGCGCTTCGCGGTGGTCTTCTTCGTGGCGGCCTGTGCTCCAGCGCCGACGAACAGGCCCGAGAGCGACATGCCCATGCCGGCGACTGACGCTGCGGCAAGGAATTCCCGACGGTTCAGTCCACCGGTGCGGAGCTCGTCGATCAGGTGGTTCTCCCGCTCGCCGAGTCGCCAGCGGGCATCGTCCAGGTGGTTGCTCATAGTTGTTACGTCCTCTTGCTTGTGGTGTGGGTGCCCGTTTGTTGCGAACATCAAATGCAACTGCATCTGTTTCTCAGACGCGCGCACGGGCTGCGCATCCTTACGGTGTAGGTCGGTTCTACTGGTCCCTTGACGGCGAGTCAAATGTCACAGGTTACCTTTCAGAGAAGAACTCACTCCGGTTCCGCGATGCGGCACGGCAGCACGGCGGCACGGGAAGGGTTTGGCAGTGTGTGCCTGGGTGTCGTGGTGCAATGCTGTTGCCATGCGTATTGCTGCCGGAGCCGATCATGCTGGGGTGCACCTGAAAGACGCGCTGGTCGAGCATCTACGCGCTGCGGGCCACGAGGTCACCGATCTCGGTACCAACGGCGACGGCCGTGTTGATTACCCGGACTTCGGCGCTGCGGTTGCAAAGGCTGTGGTCGATGCAACCCACGACCTCGGCCTAGCTGTGTGTGGTTCAGGTATCGGAATAGCCATGGCGGCCAATAAGGTGCCCGGTGCACGGGCGGCGACCTGCCACGACGTCACCAGCGCACGCCTCTCGCGGTTGCACAACGACGCAAATGTGCTGTGCATCGGCGAACGGCTGACCGGCCAGCTGGTCGCACTCGACATGGTCGATGTGTTTCTGTCGACCGGTTTCGAAGCTGGCCGTCATGCCGGTCGAGTGGAGAAGCTGACCCGCCTCGACGGGCGCGGCCCGAGGTGAATCCGAGGTGAGCAACCCATTCTGCGCGGCCAACTACGCTCATTGCACCACCGGCAGCGCACCACGGGGCTGACCGCCTTGCTGTGGCGGCGCGTCCGAACTTAAAGGGCCCCACATGAACGCCTCCGCCTCCCCAGTCACTCAGCAGAGCTACACGCCAGACACGGCCGTGCAGCAGCTGATCACTGCAGAGATCACCCGGCAGAACACCACGCTTCAGCTCATCGCCAGCGAGAATTTCACCTCGCAGGCCGTCATGGATGCGTGCGGTTCGGTACTCACCAATAAGTACTCCGAGGGTTACCCTGGCAAGCGGTACTACGGCGGCAACATGGTGGCCGACGAAGTTGAACAGCTGGCAATCGACCGGGTGAAGGCGCTGTTCGGTGCCGAGCACGCAAATGTGCAGCCGCACAGTGGCGCCAATGCCAACACGGCCGTTTACCTCGCGCTGCTGAAGCCCGGAGACACGGCAATGGGCCTGCGCCTCGACCAGGGCGGCCATATCACCCACGGTCTGCCCGTATCGCTGAGCGGCCAGTTCTACAACTTCGTGTCATACGGGGTTGACGAGAAGTCCGAACTGATCGACATGGACCATGTCCGGGCAATCGCGCTGCAACACAAGCCGAAGCTCATCGTGGCGGGTGCAACTGCGTACCCACGCTTGCTCGACCCTGCGGCGTTCCGGTCCATCGCCGATGAAGTCGGCGCCCTGCTGATGTTCGACGCTGCGCACATAGCTGGGCTCATCGCTGGTGGCATGCACCCCAATCCGGTGCCATATGCCGACGTGGTTACGTTCACCACCCACAAGACCCTCTGCGGTCCACGTGGTGGCTGCATTGTTTCCAAGGCCCAGCACGCTGCCGCCATCGACAAGGGCGTGTTCCCTGGTAGTCAGGGCGGCCCGCTCGAACACGTCATCGCAGGTAAAGCAGTGGCGTTCCACGAGGCTGCGCAACCGATCTTCGCCGATTACTCCCAGCAGATCGTCGACAACGCGCAGGCGCTGGCCGAAGCAATGCGCCAGGAAGGGTTCCGTCTGTGCACAGACGGAACCGACAACCACCTCATGCTCGTCGACCTCCGTCCATTCGACGCAGACCTCACGGGCAAGAAGGCGCAGGAAGTTCTCGACAAGGCTGGCATCAGCCTCAACAAGAACCAGTTTCCGTTCGACCCGCGTTCTCCGTTCGTCACCAGCGGCCTTCGCATCGGCACCCCCTCGGTCACCACCCAGGGCATGACCCAGGCCGAGATGCCGCTCATCGCCAGCCTCATCCGCGAAGCCCTTCGCAACCCGGATAACGATGCGGCGTTGGCGAAGGTCAAAGCCGAGGTGGCTGAGTTGTGCGGCCAGTTCGTGCCTTACCCACACTTAACCTCGCCGACAAGCCACCGCCCCACTTCAGCCAGCACCGCAGGCTGAGGCCGGCTGAAGCCTCGCATCGGTCGACGGAACGGCGATGACGGGCTACCTGCTGATCGCACTGATCGCAGCTGCGGTCACGGGGGCTTGCATGCCCGTATGCCGAAGCCTTGCCCGTCGTATCGGTGCTCTCGCAGAGCCAGACGACGAGCGTCGGCTTCACGCTGCTGCAACTCCGTTGCTCGGTGGCGTGGCCATGTGTGTGGGCGTTGTCATTTCGCTTGCTGTCGCGGTACTGCTACCGCAATTCCAAGGAATCTTCCGCTCGTCCGAGCCGCTCGGTGTTGCGCTGGCAGCGGTAGTGATCACGGGCGTTGGTGTCATCGACGACCTGTTCGAAATCTCTGCGCCATCGAAGCTCATCGGCATGGTCATCGCTGGCTCGGTTCTCTATCTGCTCGGCGTCGTGATGTACTACGTGCGCGTACCGTTGTTCGGAATCTTGTCTCTCTCGCCCGACCTGGTGCCGCTGCTCACGGTGCTGTGGGTTATCGGCATGGCCAACGCCATCAACCTCATCGACGGCCTCGACGGTCTTGCCGCTGGAATCGTCGGCATCAGCGCTGCTGCATTCTTTTTGTACGCGGACCGATTGTTTGAAGCAGGGCAGCTCCCAGGTGACAGCCTTGGTCCGCTCGTTGCAGCAATCACTGTCGGAATCTGCGTTGGGTTTCTCCCGTGGAACTTCTCACCCGCGCGCATCTTCATGGGCGACGCGGGGGCCCAGCTGTTGGGTTTGCTCATGGCGGCATCCACGATGGTGGTGGGTGGACGCGCCGACCCCACTTCGTCATTCAAAGGGCAGACGTACTTTTTCGTCGCTCCGCTGTTCATTCCGTTCGTGATTCTCGCCGTGCCGATGTTCGACACGCTGATGGCCATCGTTCGGCGCACCGTGAATCGTCGCAGCCCGGCGATGGCCGACCGGCAGCACATCCACCATCGGCTCGTCGACCTGGGCCACGGCCCTCGGCGTGCAGTCATCATCTTGTGGAGCTTCACGGTGCTGTTCTCGGCCCTCGCGCTGGCGCCGGTGTACATCTCCGGCCGGTGGCCGCTGATTCCGCTCTCGGGCGGTTTCGTCGTCATCCTGCTGTTCGCCGCACTGCACAAGGACTCCACGTTGTGGAGGGCGAACCGACGCACGGGGCTTCACCCGACCGAGATCGCAAACGCCGGTGTCATCGACCTGTCGTCGCGTCGCCAGCAGCAGGCCGGCTCCGGAACCGCCGCACCGTCGTCGGCACCGTCGGCACCGTCGTCGGCATCGTCATCATCGTCATCACCGTCCGGGGCGTCTGCAGCGTCACCTCGCAAGGGCGAAGGCGCAGGGCACGAGTAGGGTGACGCTCTGGGGCCTTCGCCGCCCCCTCATCCGCTGCGGGAAATCCCGGTCTGTGCGCTCAACCCACTTTGTGAGGTGGTGCCCATGTCGAATGCGGATTCCAACAGTTCCAGCAGCTCGAACCGTTCAAACAGCTACTTGTCCGCGTCACGCGTTTCGTGTCGGCCGGATCAGCTTGATCGTTTTGCCGATACTTCGCTGCGCTCGTTGGTCGGGCTTCGTCTCAGTACCGACCGACTGAACTCTGCGTGGGCTGCGGCGCTGGCTCGGTGTTTTGAGCCGGCCCTCCCAACCCCTCCCTCCGGCGCCGTCCTGCAGCACATCGCCCGTGCTGTGGCAGATGCCCGATTCGTCGTAGAGACCGCCGACGCGTTTCGTCGTGCCGAGATGAACAAATTGGTCAACAGGTGGGCGGGGATCGCATCGCTCAACTACCTCCTGGCGGTCACCTCCGGCTCACAGGTGCCGGCGATACGTCCGGACTGGACGTTGCTCCGGTTCAGCACCGCCGACAAAGGACGATTGGTCGAGGTGCGCGGTGATCTCGCAGCGGCAACCCACATGGTCGTCATGGTTCCAGGAATGACCAACGAGTTGGCCAACGTCGACGAGAACTTCCGTCCGCGTTCGAATCGTCTTTACGAAGAGCTGGTCGCCCGAGCTCGGCCCGGGGAACAAATTGCTGTGGTCATGTGGCTTGGCTACCGCAACCCGAATGCGTTCCCCGAGGCGCCATTGGCTGCAACATCGGCGATGGCACGCAGGGGAGCGGTCACGCTCAACGCGGACCTGGCCGCAATCCGGGCCACCGGCACCAACGCGAAGATCACGGTGGTTGCCCACAGCTACGGAACTGTTGTGGCTGGCGAGGCTATGGATCGTGGCATTGCAGCCGACCGTGTTGTTGTGGTGGGCAGCCCCGGGATGAACGCCTCCTCCCGAGCCTCGCTCGGCAGCCCATCGACGCAGCTCTACGCAAGTAGCGTCGGAACGGAACCGTCAGCGGCGGTTGGCGTGGTCCGCGCGGTTGGTTCGCTTGCGAGTTACAACGTGCCTACTGGTCTGATGGCCGTTGACATCGCCACCGGGAGGGACTGGGCAGCTGCAACGTCTCACGTCGGCCTGCACGGAGCGGATCCCGCGCAAACGGAGTTCGGAGCGACCGCTTTTCCCAGCAGTGGATCTGGTCACTCTGCCTATTTCGAGGCGAGGTCGCTTGGGCTGGCCAACATCGCGCTTGTCAGCCTCGGCCGCCAGCCGGTGAAACGCCTGAGTGATGCCGGTCCCCGCCGCCGCCGAGTTGTGATGAACCCTCGCAAGTCGGCAGGATAGAAAGCGACGAAAGCTGGTGAAAGCGGCGAAAGCTGGCGAAAACGTCCAGGAAAGTGTCGCGCGTCACACGAAAAGACGTTCGTTCTATTTGCCGCCTGCAGAACGAACCCGTAAGCTTGTGATTGCGTTCACATGCGTCCTGTGGGTTAACTTGCCTGCGGATTCGTCCTCGCGACTCGGCTTCACCTCGTTTCGCCCCCTTGCAGAGCCCCCAGCTTCGTCAGCTCGCGCTGTCGCGGCCAACGACGAACAAACCTCCCACCTCTCTCCCTCGTGCCAGCTCCCACTTCCGACCCGCATCCTTCCGTGCCTCTGGGCGCGCTGGTGAAGCGGTCGCGTCCGATGTCCGGGTACTCCGGCGACGGGTTCGCCTCCTCGGTCGAGATGGTCGCAACTGTCGTGTTGTTCGTGCTCGGCGGCGCTGCACTTGATCGGTGGCTCGGTACCAGCCCCTGGTTCGCCGTTGGCTTCGGCCTGTTCGCGGTTGTCGGCACGATGGCCAAGCAGTGGTTCGTATACAACGCTCGCATGGAGTTGCAGGAAGAAAACCTTCGTCTTTCCCGCGCCGAAGCAGCTGCCGGCGCGGCAGTTCAGCGTGAAGCAGCCGACGCGGCACTCGTGGCAGAGCGCGATGCGCTTTCCGACCACCTCGCCTTGCAGCGTCCTGCAGACTCGCTCGACATCAACTCGTTGGGCAAAGCACTCGCATGACCGCCACGTCTCCGATGCTCAGCGGACCTGTCGAAGGCGGGGCCATTGAGTCCAAGATCGCCCTCGACATGGTGAAGCGCAGCCTGCCGTTCATCCCATTCATGCTGCTGGCATCCGGGCTGATCTGGGGCAAGAACGGCGCAATCTCGGCCGGTGTAGCCATCGCCGTCGTTCTTGCAAACTTCCTTCTCGCTGCGGCGATGCTGGGGTGGGCGGCGCGCATCTCCGTCACTGCCGTCATGGGTGCCGCTCTCTTCGGCTACATCCTTCGGCTTGTGGTCATTGCTTCAGTGGTGCTGCCGCTCCGTTCGGCCTCGTGGTTCAGGGCATGGCCGCTCGGCATCACCTTGGTGGTCACCCACCTCGGCCTGCTCCTCTGGGAGCTGCGCCACATCTCCATCTCGTTCTCGCAGCCCGGGTTGAAACAACCTTCACCCCGTCGCCGCACTTCGCCATCAGCCACCACCACCGCAACAACCAGGAGTGAGCCGTGATTCTCGCAGCAGGAGACGGGGAATTTCCCCCGATCAGCCACCTTGTGAATTGGAAGGAGCTTCTTCTCGGAGGAACTCCGTTCGCCATGAACAAGGTCGTGTTCATCAACATCGCAGCGGCATTGCTGACCATGCTGGTGTTCGTCATCGCGAACTCGAAGAAGGGCCTGGTCCCGCGCGGGGTCCAGAACTACACCGAAGGTGCAATCGACCTCGTCGGCGGCATCATCAGCGATGTCATGCCGCACGACGACGAGCACCACAAGTACGGGTCCAAGAAGTTCCTGCCTTTGCTCGTTGCGATGTTCTTCTTCATCTTCTTCAACAACATTGCGGGCATCATCCCGTTCGTGCAGATGCCGGCAACGGCTCGAATGGCGCTTCCGCTGCTGTTGTCGATCCTCGTGTTGTTGGTGTCCAACTTCTACGGCATCAAGCAAAACGGTGTGGGTACACACTTCAAGTCGGCGCTGTTCCCCCCAGGCGTGCCGAAGGCCCTTTACCTGTTGGTCACTCCAATTGAGCTGCTCTCGCAGTTCCTGGTGCGGCCCTTCTCACTGGCGGTTCGTCTGTTCGCCAACGTCTTTGCCGGTCACTTGCTGCTGGTGATCTTCGGCTTCCTGTCGAACCAGCTGTTCACCTCAGACACCTTTGCGCTGAAACCGGTGTCGATCCTGCCGTTCCTCATGTTGGTGTTCCTCACCCTCTTCGAGGTGATGGTCGCTTTCCTGCAGGCCTACATCTTCGTGTTGCTGTCTGCCGTCTACATCGGTGGCTACCTGCACCCCGAGCACTAAATAGTTTCGCTGCTCGTTTCGTTTTTCATCACCTGTTCCACACGCTCTCCCAACTAGCTCACCAGAAAACCCAAGGAGAATCACCATGAGCATCCTCGCTCAGGCCGCTGAGGCCGCTGCCAGCAACAACAACGGTCTTGCCGCCATCGGCTACGGCGCAGGCGCCATCGGCCCCGGCATTGGCATCGGCTACTTGGTCGGCCAGTCCGTCCAAGCAATGGCTCGCCAACCAGAGGCCGCAGGCATGGTTCGTACCACCATGTTCCTCGGCATCGCATTCACCGAGGCCCTTGCCCTTATCGGCTTCGTGGCCTACATCCTCGCTCAGGCCTGATCGGTCGCTCCCCGCGACCGATTCACCTGTTCGAGGCAGTCGAAAGGACACGAAATGCCGAGCTACACCATCAGCTTTCCCTTTGAGGGCGAAGCAACCGACACCCTGACTCCAGAGCAGGTTGCCGAGTTCCACGAACTCGAAACCCTGTCCGAGGAGTACAAGGACTTGCGCGTCGAAGACGGCAAGACCTACACGGCAAAGGAAGTCAAGGCAATCATCAAGGTGGCCTCCACCAAGCCTTCGCCAAATCCGTTGATGCCAGAGGTTTCCGAGATCGTCTGGGGTGGCCTTGCGTTCTTGGTCGTCTTCGGTTTCCTTGCCAAGTTCGCTCTTCCTGCAGCCAAGAAGGCTATGGACGCTCGCTCCGCAAAGATTGCCGGTGACCTGAAGGCGGCTGACGAAGCCAAGGTCAGCGCCGAAGCTGAAGCCGCTAAGTACCGCGCGTCAATCGGCGATGCCAAGGGCGAAGGCGCTCAGATCGTCGAAGCAGCACGCACCCAGGCAGAGACAGTCCGCAAAGACATCCTCGCCCGTGCCGAAGCTGAAGCCGCTGAAATTCGTACCAAGGCTGCCGCCGATGCCGACGCACAGGGCGACCGTGTGAAGGTCGAGCTGCAGAGCCACGTTCGTGGCCTGTCGATCGATCTCGCCGAGAAGGTCGTTGGCAAGAACCTCGATCGGGCAACCAATGAAGCACTGGTCGACGAGTACATCTCGCAGTTGGCGCGCTGATCGTGAGCGCCGTAGAGGGCTACGCATCAGCCCTATTTGAAATAGCCAAGGCCGAAGGGCATCTGGGTCAAGTTCAGTCCGAGCTATCGGCATTTGCTGAAGCGATGGGGAAGAACGCCGACCTGGCACAGACCCTGTCTGATCCCAACTTGGCCGTTGATCGGCGTCTGTCCGTGGTGTCCGATCTGCTCGGCGGCAAGGCAAGTCCCGTCACCACCAACCTGGTGAGCTTCCTGGTGGGAGCGGGACGTGCCAAAGAGCTGCCAAGCATCGTCAGCGCGATGCGCGACAAAGCAGCAGCAGCCGAGGGCAAGGTTGCCGGACAGGTCCGCAGCGCAATACCGATGACCGAAGACCAGCAGGCCCGTCTCACCGACGCAATCTCCAAGCAGCTGGGCAAGCCTGTGGCCCTCAGCTTCGTGGTCGACGAGAGCATTCTCGGCGGTGTCATCACCACCGTCGGCGACACCGTCATCGACGGCAGCGTGAAGCGCCGCCTCGAACTGATGAAAGACGCCGTCTGAGCGTCTTCACTGAACCAACCGAATTCATTAAGCGAACGTACGAACCAAGCGAGAACCTGAAATGGCTGAGCTGACCATCAATCCCGCAGACATCACCGCCGCCCTGCGCAAGGGCCTTGCCGGGTTCGACCCCAAGGTCACCGCGCAGCAGGTTGGTCATATTGTCGAAGTCGGCGACGGTATCGCCCGCATCGCCGGCCTGCCGTCGTGTGGCGTCAACGAACTCCTCGAGTTCGAAGACGGCACCATCGGCCTGGCGTTGAACCTCGACGAGGATTCCATCGGCGCCGTGGTCCTTGGTGATTCGGCCCGCATCTCCGAGGGTCAGGTGGTTATGGCCACCGGCAAGATCCTCCAGGTGCCAGTCGGCGATGGCCTGCTTGGCCGTGTGGTCGATCCGTTGGGTAACCCCATCGACGGTAAGGGTCCGCTGGTCAATCCCATCAGCCGCCGTGTAGAGATCCAGGCGCCTGGCATCGTGAAGCGCAAGCCGGTGAAGGAACCAATGCAGACCGGCATCAAGGTCATCGACGCGATGACCCCAATTGGTCGTGGTCAGCGCGAGCTCATCATTGGTGACCGTAAGACCGGCAAGACCTCGGTCGCCATCGACACGATCATCAACCAGCGTGGCCTTGGCGTGAAGTGCATCTACGTGGCTATCGGCCAGAAGGGTTCAACGGTTGCAGAGACCGTCGCCCAGCTGCACGCTGCGGGCGCCATGGAATACACCGTCATCGTCAACGCGCCTGCCGCTGACCCTGCACCGTTCCAGTATCTCGCTCCTTTCACCGGTGCTGCCATTGGCCAGCACTGGATGGAAAACGGCGAGCACGGCCTCATCGTGTACGACGACCTGTCGAAGCAGGCCGAGTCGTACCGTCAGATGTCGTTGCTGCTCCGCCGTCCACCAGGCCGCGAGGCATACCCCGGCGACGTGTTCTACCTCCACAGCCGCCTGTTGGAGCGTGCTGCCAAGCTGTCCGATGCAATGGGCGGCGGTTCGTTGACGGCGCTACCGATCATCGAGACCAAGGCAGGCGACGTGTCCGCATACATCCCCACCAACGTGATCTCCATTACCGACGGCCAGGTCTTCCTCGACCTCGACCTCTTCAACTCCGGCATCCGTCCTGCGATGAACGTCGGTATCTCGGTCTCCCGCGTGGGATCTTCAGCTCAGATCAAGGCAATGTCTGCTGTTGCCGGTTCGATGAAGATCGACCTCGCCCAGTTCCGTGAGCTCGAGGCGTTCGCTGCGTTCGGGTCAGAACTCGACAAGGTTTCACAGGCTCAGCTCGACCGTGGCTACCGCTTGGTCGAACTGCTGAAGCAGCCCGCCTACTCGCCACTGCGTGTCGAAGAGCAGGTCGTGTCCATCTACGCCGGTACTCGTGGCCACCTCGATGACTTGCCGGTCGTTGATGTGCGTGCGTTCGAAACGCACCTGCTCGACACATTCCGCACGAAGCACTCCGACATCCTGGGCGAGATCCGGTCTACCGGAAGGCTTGTCGAAGACGACCGGATGAAGACTGCTATCGACGCAGCCAAGGCCGCATTCCGGGCTTCGCAGGCGCCGGCCTGAACGCCGTAACGGACCAACCGGAAAGGAGCTGACATGCCAGGTGGACAAGAACGCATTCTGAAGCGGCGCATCAAGACGATGACGTCGACGAAGAAGATCACCCGCGCAATGGAGCTCATTGCAGCAACGCGCATCGCAAAGGCACAACAGCGTGTGCAGGCGGCTCGTCCGTACGCAGATCAAATCACCGGCGTCATCCGCAGCCTTGCTGCGGGCGGCGCTGCAACCGGGCAGCCGCTCCTCACCCCCAAGGCTGAAGTGAAGACGGTTGGTTACATCGTCATCGCTGCAGACCGCGGGTTGGCTGGTGCGTACAACTCTTCCATCATCCGGCAGGCGGAACGTGCCATCCAGGCCGACCTCGAAGCTGGCCGCAACTACGTGCTCATCACATGCGGCAAGAAGGCCGAGGATTACTTCCGGTTCCGCAAGTACACCATCACGCAATCGTTCAAGGGCTTCTCCGAAGCGCCGACGTACGAAAACGCTCGTCAGGTTGCAACGGCTGTTGTCAGTCGTTTCGAGGCCGGCGAACTCGACCAGGTGGAGCTCAGCTATATGCAGTTCCTGTCCGCTGGCTCGCAGCGTCCGGCCTTGCGTCGGTTCATGCCGATCGACGTCGAAGGTGCCACCGACTCCGGCGGTTCCGCTGGCGGCGCAGGGTATGAGTTCGAACCGGAACCGGTGTCGATCCTCAGCTCGCTGCTTCCCCGTTATGTGGAGAGCCGCCTGTACGCAGCCATGCTCGACGGCGCAGCTTCTGAGCATGCTGCTCGTCAGCGCGCCATGAAGAGCGCCACCGAGAACGCAGGCGAACTCATCCGCAAGCTGTCGTTGCAGATGAACGCTGCCCGCCAGTCTGCAATCACCACCGAAATCATGGAAATCGTCGGCGGCGCCGAGGCCCTCAAAGCCTCCGGTGACGGATCACTGATTGCCCAGACCACGTTGAACACGGACCTCTTCGAGATCCGCGATCACGAGCATCACCACAACGCGTTCCAAGGCTGAGCGCTCCGGCGCAATGGCCTCGCAGTAACTCGCAGTAACTCGCAGTAA
>JAYSSK010000070.1:0-1924 GCA_043720595.1 Acidimicrobiia bacterium | reverse complement strand
TTCACGAGAGAGATTTCGGTGATATATTTGGGACAGCTGGTCCTTCCCGCCAAGGGCCAGCGCCCCGGTTGCACTAGTTGCGATACGGGAAGGGTGCTCAGGCACCGGCCGGGGGGATTTCCGCCGAGTCCCTCCGGCCACCCTGAGGCACCGCAAAGGTGCCGATGCGTTCTGGTCTCACCAGACTCCCATCGACAGGCCCGTACGCTGAAGTCCATGCGAGTGCTCGTGGTCGAAGACGACGTCGCAATGTCCGATCTGCTCCGGCGAGCGTTGACCAAAGAGGGTTACGCGGTTGACACGGTCGACAACGGAACCGACGCCATTTGGAGCATCACCGAAACCGACTACGACGTGGTTGTGCTCGACGTGATGATTCCCGCCCCAGACGGGTTCGCTGTGTGCGCCGAAGTTCGACGCCGCAGCCGATGGAGCCCCATCTTGTTGCTCACCGCCCGCGATGCCGTCGATGATCGGGTGAAGGGGCTCGACGCAGGGGCCGACGACTACCTCACCAAGCCATTCGCATTGGCCGAACTGTTCGCCCGCATCCGGGCCATCACCCGGCGTGAAATCAGCGAAAGGCCCGTGCAAATGCATGTTGCCGACCTGATGCTCGACCCCGCTGACCGTTCCGTGTCACGCAACGGCGTTCCCATCGAACTGTCCCCAACCGAGTTCTCGCTGCTGCTCCAATTCATGCGCTCACCCGATCAGGTGCTGTCGCGCACGTACCTGTTGGAACACGTTTGGGACTTTGCTTATGACGGTACGTCCAACGTGGTCGACGTCTACATCCGATACCTGCGAGAGAAGATCGACAGACCGTTCAACCGCAACAGCCTGCAGACGGTGCGCGGAGCTGGCTACGTGCTGCGAAGCTCGCCTGAGTGACCGACCACCAAACGTCCCAGACCGAGCCGGTCACGCGATCCGCAACCCGCTCGGTCAACGCGGTGCTGCGGTCGGCGCGCGCCCCGCGAACGCTGCGAACCCGGCTAACTGCTGTCGTGTCGGTCATTGCCGCTGCCGCGATTGTCGCCACGCTCGTCGCTATTGCCTACGGGCTTCCACGGCTGCTGCAAAACGCGCTCGAAGACGAGCAACGCACCAGGGTCGACCGCATCGAACAGTCGTTGCTCAGCAACGGCAAGCTGCCAGAGAACGAGACGTTTGCCCAGGTCGTTGCGCCCACTGCGCTCGGCGCGAACATTATCGACAAGACACCCTCGTTCGAGGGTGCGTCGTTGTTGAGCGCCACCCAATTGGAACTGGCGCTTTCCGGCCAGAACGTCACCATTAACACCGAAGTAGAAGCGCTCGACGGCAGTGCCCGTCTGTTCGCACGGGCCACCGTGATCGGCGGACGTCCCGTGGTGATTGTGGTCGGGTCTTCGTTGAAGCAGCTGGACCGCACTCGCCGATTGCTGATCGGGACGATGCTTGCCGGCGGCCTTGGTCTCTCGTTGCTCACCGCCGCGGGTGCATGGTTACTGTCGGGCGCCGCGTTGCGGCCTGTACAGCGAATGACCGACGAAGCCGCATCGCTTGCCAATGCAACAGAGGCCGGCGGCGTCGACGGACTTCGTAAGCGTCTTGACATTCCTACCTCGCGAGACGAGATCGCGTACTTGGGCGAAACGTTCAATGGGCTGCTGGACCGGGTCGAGGAATCGGTGCGCCGCGAGCGCGCTTTCGTCGACGACGCGTCGCACGAACTTCGCACCCCGCTTGCCATTCTGCGCGGCGAGCTTGAACTCGCAGCTGCACATCCAGGCGATGCCGAAGAGCAGCAGGCGCTCGTCACGCGCCTCGCCCGTGAAGTGGATCGGTTGGCCAACCTCGCCGACGATCTGTTGGTACTCGCCCGGGTCGGCGCAGCCGAATCGCCCAACTACACACCCGTCGAGTTGCTCAGTGTCGC
>JAYSSK010000069.1:0-127522 GCA_043720595.1 Acidimicrobiia bacterium | reverse complement strand
TTCGTGCTTGCGGATGTCCTGCAGCCGGTGGAACGTGTGCGACATCGCGCCGGAAGCGAGCAACATGACACGCCGCTCTGACTTCCTGATGGCCTCACCGAGCAGCTCACCAGCAAGCAGGTAGTCGTCACGTTCGCTCGTCTGACAGTTGCTCATCGACACCCACCGTTCGTCGCGTTGCAAGAAACCGAGCAGGTTGATCGTGGGGTAGTGGATCGGCAGGTATGGGTCGTCGATCGCGGTGATCCACATGTCGTCACGTGGTTCTGCCAGCGCGTGCAGGGCCCAGGCGAGCTGCGGATCACCGGGGATGTCGTAGGGCATCTGCGACATGCCACGCGGCAGCTCTTCGGACGTGTACACGCCACTGCGTCTCGCGTGCGCTGCGATCACGAACTCGACCGTCGTGAACCAGTGCGAATCGAGCACTACAACGGTGTCGATGTGGAGCGGGTCCATCACCTCAGCGCGAAGCCGGTGCAATCCGGGAACGAGGCTGATCTCCTTGCCCTCGTTGAGCTCGAACCGTGTCTCCTGCGGCAGCACGATGGTGGGCACGTGCGCGACGAGCGCAGCACCGACGATCTCGCCCATCAGCCGACCGACCCTTCGACGATCTGCAGAGTCTTCAGGTCACTGCAGAAGTCCAGCGCTTCATCGCCGCTCTCTCGACCGATGCCCGAGATTCCCATCCCGCTGAACGGTGCGGAGAGGTCATGGGCAAGGAACGTGTTGACCCAGGTGGTGCCTGCACGGACGGCTCTGCCCAGGTGATCCGCTCGCTCAGCCGACGTCGTAAACACCATCGCCGACAGGCCGTATGCCGTGGAGTTCGCCAACACAACGGCATCGTCGTCCGTGGCGAAGGGTTGCACGGTGACCACCGGCCCGAACACTTCGTGCTGCACGATCTCGCTGTCGTTGCTCTTCGGCTCGACGACCGTTGGCTTGTACCACAGCCCTCCGTCGCGCCACACTTTTCCACCGCGGACGACGGTGTCGCCCGCAGCGCGCGCCCGGTCGACGAACCCAGCTACCAGCGCAAGGTGCTCGGGATGGATCACCGGCGAAATCGTTGTACCCGGGCCTTGCGAATCCCCGAGTACGTGGGCATCTGTGAACGCGTGAAAGCAGCGGAGAGATTCGTCACGCACGCCCAGCTGCACCAGGAGGCGGGTACCGGCTAAGCAAACCTGGCCGGAGTCATCGAACATCACCGCTGCTTTCTTGGCGGCAACATCAAGGTCTGCATCGTCGAGCACGATGAACGGGCCTTTGCCGCCGAGCTCTGCGGTGAACGGCGCGAGGTTCTGTGCGGCCGCAACGCCCATGATGGGTCCCCGTCCCGTGGTTCCGAGCGCAGCCCACGCCGGATCCGCTTCAACGGCGGACGTGATGGCTGCGTTGGCTACGGCCGCATCGCCGCGTGACACGTTAGCGAGAAGCAGATCCCAATCAAGCGGACTTCGGTCCTCGAAGGTATGCGCGCTTGCAACCCGCTTCCCGTTGAAGAAGTGATCGACTGACACCTCGACGGTGCCGTTGACAATGGTGGCACGGGGATGCTCAGGTAGCGGGAACATCACTTCTCCCAGCGCGGGTGAACTCGCGGATAGGGCAGCAAGTCACGGGGAGTCGGGTACACCGGCGGCCGTTGGCCGCGCAATTCCCAGTCACCCCCCAATGCCGTGGAGAGGACCTCTTCGGTCTCGGTCGGCTGCGACCCGATTTCGTCCGACACGGGAGTGGGGCCGTCGACAACCGTGTTGGTCAGCGAACCAAGGCCTTCGACCTCAACCGTGACGACATCGCCAGGAACGACAGGCCGCGAGATTGCAGGCGTGCCCGACAAGATGACATCGCCTGGCTCCAACGTGATGAGCCGGGCGAGGTCAGCCACCAGGTAGGCCATGTCCCAAGCCATTTCATCGGTCGACCCGTCTTGACGAAGCGTGCCGTTGACATATGTGCGGATGTACTTGGCCTCTGGCTTCCACCCCCGCACGTAGCCAGGACCAAGGGGACAGAACGTGTCGGCCCCCTTCACCCGGAGCATTGAACCCGAGTCCGTGTCACGGAAGTCATGCAACCCGAAATCGTTGGCCACGGTGTAGCCGCCGATGTAGTCCGCAGCTTGCGCATAGGTGACGTTTCGGCAGCGACGGCCGATGATGATGGCCACCTCGCCTTCGTAGTTGAGCCAGTTGCAATTGGAGGGGCGCACAACCTCGCCTCCGTGGCTGTTGAGGCTGGACACCGGCTTGTGGAAATACGTCGGGGCAGGAGGAAGCCGCGTTCTGAATTCTCGTACCCGGCTGACGTGATTGAGATGCGCGCAGATGATCTTTGTCGGCAGCACCGGCGGAAGATGCACCGCATCGCCGACACCTACTGTTCGACCGTCTGCGGCGTGAAGCATCTCGCCGTGACGAACTACCTCGACGGCAGCACCGCCGAGCAGCACACGCCTGGTCTCGCTTACCTCGTCCACTTCACCCTCCCAGGGGATTTGTTTGGCACCAAACGATACGATACGCGGCATGGCTTCGCACCCCGGGCTCAACGGATTCCTGTTCCCCCGCACACCGGCCGGAACCTCGTCGCTGCTTCCGGCTCCGCCATGGCATTACTCGGGCGAGATGCTCACCGTCGAATACCGCACAGACCCAGCTGCTGTGGCGGCGCTTCTTCCGGCACCCTTACAGCCGGTCAACGACGACGAAGACCCTGGCGCGGTGGCGGTCATCTTCGCTGACTGGCAGTCATGCTCCGATGCACACGAAGAGGTATCGGACCCCGTGCGGGCCCAGTACAAAGAAGCGTTCGTCGTGGTGCGCTGCCGCTGGAACGGGCAGATTTGGTCCCGTTGTGTCGCCATTTGGGTGGATAAGGACTTCGCGATGGTACGTGGCCATTTCCAGGGTTACCCCAAAAAGATGGGTTCCATCTGGATGACCAGGCCGGTCGCCGTCGGCATCGCAGGGCCACGCCTGGCCGTCGGAGGCCGCTTCGGGGCAACGGTTGCTGCGTCTGACCGCCGCCTGATCGACGTGCAGTTCGAGATCACAGGACCGGCAACCGGAGCCGGCTTCGTGAACGGGCATCCCATGCTGCACTCCCGCCAGATGCCTGCCATCGAGGCAAACGGAACCGATTCGCTCGATGACCTGGTCACCATGAGCGGCGTCAACGTGGAAATCGGACGGCAGTTCGCTGGCACCGCCACCATCTCGTTCGGATCATCTCCCGTCGAAGAACTCACAGACCTAGCCCCACACGAAGTGATCGCCGCCTACTACCGCGAAGTCGCAACCACATTCGTCGGCGGCACGACGCTGTTCACCCGCTAGCAGCTCGAGGCCCTTCACCATCACAACACGCCTTGCGACCGCCCGCATGCGGCTCACGCACTGGGGTCCGAACGGGGCGCTGAGATAGGGTCACGCGTCTTACCCAAATCGGAGGACGCCCCATGGAACTCAGCAAAGGCCAAATCGCAGTGGTCACCGGTGGGGCCAGCGGAATCGGCCTCGCTCTCGCCGAGTCACTAGCCAGGGCCGGGTTGTCCATCGTGTTGGCCGACGTCCAGGTCGACGCACTTCGGGATGCCGAAGCAACCATCGCCGCGTTGGGTGTCGAGGTGTACAGCGTGCCGACCGACGTCAGCAAGGAAGCAGACGTTCAGGCGCTGGCGACAGCCACGCTGAAGCGTTTCGGTGCCGTGCATGTCATCTGCAACAACGCAGGAGTGGGCGGTGCTGGCGACCCGTGGTTCGGCCCGGTGGCCACATGGAACTGGGTGATGGGAGTCAACTTTTGGGGAGTGGTTCACGGTGTGCGGGCGTTCCTCCCCCACATGCTCGAAGGCGGCGGACACATCGTCAACACCGCGTCGATTGCAGGGCTGTACCCCGTGACATCAGCGCCGTACGATGCCAGCAAACACGCGGTGGTCGCCCTCACCGAGAACCTCAATAACACCCTGCTGACGATGAACGCGAAGGTTGGGGTGAGCTGTCTCTGCCCCGGCTGGGTACGGACGGGCATCTTGGACTCAGCGCGCAATTGGCCTGCAGAACTTGGAACGGCACCAGTTGCGTCGCCGTTGCAGGCAGCGCTCACCGCGCACACGCGAAGGGTCATCGACGAGGGAACCCAACCCGGGTTCGTGGCGGATCTCGTTGTGGAGTCCATTCGGGAAAACCGCTATTGGGTGTTTCCGCATCCCGAGTTCGTCGATCAGGCTATGCAGCGGTTCCACACCATCGGGGAAGGCATCAACCCTGCGCCACCGGTGCAGCTCCCAGGCATGGCCCCGCGTGCGGAGATACTTCGCGAAGCGCTCGCCTCGTTGGAATCCCCCTAGCGGAGGGCGCTGGGCAACTTGTCGGCCGGACGGTGGTCTACGCCCGGAGCACCGAATCGATTGCCGTCCCACCGGTAAGCACATCCGAGGCGTTCAGTCCCATCCAAGATGCGAGGGTTGCGTAGTAGTCCGCCAACCCCGTTGTTGCTGTCACGTTGCCCTCGGCATCGCGCCGAGCGAAATTTGGAGCCTGCCCGTGGCGCCCGGGGTTCACAGCGCCGGCAAGCATCATGGTCGACGCCGTTCCATGGTCCGTGCCGCTACCCGAGGCCTCCGCTCGCCGACCGAACTCGCTGGTTGTTGCGACCAGCACACGGTCGGACAAACCCGCGTCGGCCAGGTCGTCCAGGAACGCACCAAGTGCTGTGCCGAACTGCTCCATTTGTGCCGAATGGTTTCCCACTTGATCTGCGTGCGTATCAAAACTCCCCCACGGGATGTGGAACACCTGCATGCCGGCCTCCAACGAGATCATCTGCTTCACCATCGCAAACGACCCTGCAAGTTGATTGCCCTCCGGATATCGCTTGTCCACACCGTCGTCCAGCCGACCGAAGTGGCGCAGCAGATCTAGCCCGCTTCCCAAGTTGGTTCGTGCGATGGCCGCCAACCGATCCGCCTCAGGGCCCAATCCCAACTCCGTTCCGTTCGCCTCAGTTGCCCCCAGCTGCAACGTCTTGCGCAGCCGATCCTCGCCCGGCTCGATTCTTGCAATACCCTTCACGAGCTCAAGAGCCGGAAGTGACACAGTCGCCGCCTTGTCGGCCAACAGAGCGGGCGTCGATCCACCGCCGACACTCAGCCCCGTAATGGGTTCGCCACCTACCAACTGGTCGCAGCATCGGCCGAGGAACCCGGTCGTCACAGCGGACGTTCCGTCTGCATCGCCCAGCCACCAGCGGCGCATCATCTCGAAATGCGACAGGTCAGGTTTCTTGACCCCCAACCCTTCGACGAACGCCAGACGATCTTTCACGACGCTCAGACCTTTCGGCACAGCGTATTTCTCGTCGATCGGATCGAGATCCTTTGGATCGATCCAGATTCGCTCTCGCAGTTTGCGGAATGCGCCATCTCCGTACGGCACCAACGTTGCAAACCCGTCGATCCCACCGCCCAACTCCACCACGACCAGGAACCGGTTAGCTCTCTGTTTTCCTGGTTTCGCGCCGACTGTTCCCGCTGCTGGTTTCGCGCCGGTGGCGGGCGCACCCGAGGCCGACGTCTCAGACGCGACAGAACCCGGACCGCCCCCGACGGAGCACCCCGCGGCAACCGACGCACTACTAACGCCGAGGGCGGCAAGAAGCGCTCGACGAGACACGGTCGGAACGACGCCGAGTTGGGAACCATTCCAACGATCGGCAGTTGGAAGCCCGCTCGTCCGAAAGTCTGGGGTGTCATTTCGGATGTTCATGCGAGTGCGAACTCCGGTGTCGTGAGCGCTGCGGTGATGAGCCGGCGCGAGACGGACATGGCATCGGCAGCGCCCGCAACGGCAATGGCCGCTTGCTGCAGGGTGGCACGAGATGCCGCGCTGACGTCGTGAAGAGAACACTGTTCCAACACGGCGTGAACGAGGCTGCGCCCCTCCGCTTCGATCGGCCGCATGCGTTCGCTGAGCGCCCACACATATGCAGCCCGCGTGAGCTGCTGGCTGGCCGACAACCACCGCGCTCCAGCGGGCCAACCGGCGACGTTCGGTGGCTGTCCCGGCAACTGGTCCAGTTGTTCCAAGGTCCACGGCCAGATGTTCTGATCCTGGTCTTCGCGCAGAGGCCCAATTGCATGCAGAGCGGCTGTAAACCACTCGATTGCATACCGCGGTCTGTTCAGCCTCGCCGACGCAAACTCGGGGCCGCGCACGATCGCCTCGACCAGCGGGCGGATTTCCAGATCCGCAGCGGTAAACACAGCCGCCAGCTCTGCCAACCGGGAATCGGATGGAGCAACACCGACGAAATAGCGGAACAGTTTTCCGGCAAGGTATGGGCCGCATGCCTTATGCGCGCAGAGAATATCGACCATATCGTCGGCGCGCAGACGACCACGACGCCCCAACAGAACGACCTCGCCACCTAATGCTGCATCTTGATTGAACCGAACAGCCGCGGTCTCGTAGTCGACCTCGAAACCTGCGAGCACCAGCGCACCAGCCTTGACGTCGGCCTCGGTGTACTGGTCCCGTCCGAGTGTGAAGAGCTCCATGGATTCTCGCGCCAGATTCTCGTTGGGTGCCGCCACGTTGGAGTACGAAGCATCGAGATATAGCAGCATCGCCGGATCGTGGATGACGGCCCGAAATAGGTCTCTGAAGTTGCCAAGCGCGTGGGTCCGCAGGAGTTTCTGCTGGCCGTGCATGATCGCCTGGTTGCTCACCTTCACCGCTGACACGGCGAAGTGGCCATGCCAGAACCAGGTCATCTTCTCGTGCACACCGCCAGCTGGATCCCGCAGATTCTGCAACCACCCGTTCAGCACAGGGTCCCAGTCGTCCTTGTTCGCCACAGCTGGTTGGGCAGGCAGGCCCGGGACATTGAGGGCGTAGTCAATCGCGGCACCAAACGCGTTTGGTCCCTCGCCTGCGAATCGGTCCACCAGCTCGGCAGTGGGGCCGAACGTCAGACGACGCAACACGTGGGCCGCGGCAGCGTGCGGGGTTTCTGTCATGGGTCCGCACGATAAACAAGGCCGCCTGAAGCCAACGTGAAGCAGGCTCGCAGAATGCGGATTGCCGTACTCCACCCTCGAGGGCTTCAACGAGATCGATTCGTTCGTTGCCCAACACATCTTGTGCCGCGTTCGTCGGCCGGGGTGGGAGGTGCTGATTGTTGGAAAGAGTTCAGTTGAACACTGCTTGGTACCGAGTGAGGCCTTCTGCGCCAGGCCCGATGGGGACAAGAAATATCTCGTGGTCGCCAATTACCGGATGGCGCAAAAGGTAGATGCGCTGTTCAAGAACGTTATCGACAGGTCCGACGAAAACGAGCGCAAAAGGATCCGTTCGCGGGGCATGGGGTTGTAGAGCGAGCCGTTCAACCTGAACCAAGAGGAGCTCAACGCCGCCCCCCTCGAACAGAGACTGCTGGTGGGGTTCGAAATCGTCGGCCGAGAGGTGCGCTGTCACACGCGAAACGGTACTGTGCCGCCCGTTGCATGAGCGAAGATTGTGGGCTTCGCAGCGCAGAAGCGCAATTGGCGTCGTAGAGTTTGAGGCGCCACACATCGCTGAAACACAACCAAACGAGAGGTGTTCCATGGAACGACGAGAGTTCTTGAGGATGTCAGGCACGGTAGCTCTTGGCGCAACCTGCCTTCAGGTGCTTGGCACCGGCGCAGCTGCTGCTGCGAGCCCAAAGATCGACCCGCTGCAAGTAGACCTAGGTGGACGCAAATATCGCGGCACATCCGACGGCAAAATTCTCGTTTCCTCCGACGCTGGCAAGACCTGGAGCGTTCACAGCGACTTCACAAGCCAGTATTCTGTTTCCTCGTTAGCGGTGTCCAAAACCGGAACGTTGGCGACTGTGCTCGGTTTTCAGGGTTGGCCCATTTCTCTCGATTGCGACATGGACCAGAAATCGTGGCTGACCGTCGACGCGTCGAACGGACGACGATTCAGGGCGTGATCAAAGGAAAGTTTCAGTCACATTCCGAAGGCGGTGGGTCCCAGCCAAGGAAGTGGTACACCCCTCGATCTTCAAGCAATCGAAAACCCATGCGCTCGTAGATGCGCAACGCCGGGTTGATTGGCTCCACATGAAGTGTCACCGGCAATTGGCTTGCCGCAGCTGAGTCAAGCAGTTCTTGGATCAGAGATGTCCCGATTCCCTTACCTCGTTCGGCGTCGACCAGAGCAATGTCCATCAGCCGAACTTCGGCAGGCGTTTCGTGGACATACATCCTCCCAATCGGGCGGTCGGCGCACCCGATGATGAGGAAGTGGGCTCCGGGGTAGTGACGACGGTAGTGGTCACGCTGCAGTTCGCATTGGGAACGCAAGAACGCCAGTTTCGCCTCCTCAGGCCAGGGGACCGGCGCTACTTCTTCCGCCCTCACCGCCGAATACAGTCCAACGACAAACTCCCAGTCTTGTGGTTCTTCTGGCCGCAATGACACCACTCGGACAATGCCCGGCATCAGGTGCGGGGTGGAAACACACCCTGCAATGCGATGGAAAAATACATCGTGAGGTAGGGCATCAGGTTGTTGTGCGGTTGACCGGACCCTACCGTGGCCAAGGACTGGGGGGCCATCTGCGCAGGACTTGCTGTCGAAGTTTGATACGCCGCAGCACCAGTCGATGCTGCCAGGCTCGCGGTGGGTCCAGGGGCAAACAGATCGCCGGGGTCCGGCGACGCCCTCAGGGTGTGGCGATGCGAAGGTATCTCGGACTCCAATAACGTGACTGTGTCGGACCCGCCAGTTTCCCCAAGATCGCGCAGCGAGAGGCCGGGTCCTTGGCCGGGGTGCATTGGAGCCGCGCCCTGCAAGTCGGGCAAAGCGAAGGTCGAGCGTCCGTCGCCCCCATAGGTAGTCCCCAGCAGTGAGAACAACGCAGTGTTCTGGGAAAGCGGCATCAACTGACCGTTGCACCACGCCCATCCCCTCGGCGCGAAGTTGAAGGGGAAGATTCTGATTTCTGCGACAAATGGATCGGCCATTGACACTCCTCAGGTTGGTGACGGGAAAATCCCGAACAGCGAGATTATGAAATGTATGCAGAGGTATGGCTGGACGTTGCTGTGGGGTTGGTTCCCTCCGACAACGCCAACAGCAGCGGCATTCATGTCGACGCTGGGCGGATCGGAGATGTAGCGCTGAATGGTGCCGTCGGTCTGAGCCACAACCGTTCCGAGCGGAGACGCGCTGTTGCCGGATTCGCTCGACGCTGCCATTGCGTGAGTATGAACTGGGATCTGGGCAGCGGTCAGCGTGACAGTCTCGGCCCCGCCAGTCTCTGCCAGGCTGAACCCGCCACCTTGGTGCACGGGGAGACGACCCCGAAGGTCAGGCAAACTGAACGTGCTCTGCCCGTCACCTCCGTACGTTGTGCCGATCAACTGGAACAGCGTCTCGTTTTCGCTGATCGCCAGCAGTTGACCGTCGCAGAACATCCACCCTGCTGGGGCGAAGTTCCCTCCGAACATCCGGATCTCACCTACATATGGTTGTGCCATCGGAACCTCTTGGTCACTAGTTCGGTGAAGGGAAGATGCCCTGAAGGGCGATTGTGAAATTCAGCGCTAGATAGGGCTGCGCGTTGAGGTGCGCCTGGCTTCCACCGAAGGCTGTGACGCTGGCTGGGTGCATCGTGGTGAGCGACGAGGGCGCATGGTAAGCGTTGTTTGCAGGGGCGTGTACAGCATTGACGGGGAGGGCAGCCCCGCCGACGGCGATGGTGGAACCTTGCGCGGTGTGCGTGTGTTGTGGCATCTCGGCAACGGAGAGCGTGTGATTCTGCTCGCCGCCCCGCTCCCCCAGGGTGTGGCCGTTACCAACGTGGATCGGCGTTCGGGCACGAAAGTCCGGCAGGGCGAAGTTAACCCGCCCGTCTCCGCCGAACGTAGTTCCCAAGAGCGAGAACAGCGCTTGGTTCTGGTTGATCGGCAACAACTGCCCGTTGCACAGCGCCCACCCTCTCGGAGCAAACGAAAAGCTCATGATCCGGATCTCGCTCAAGAATGGTTCGGCCATCGGAGGTTCCTTTTGGGTTGGGGTCTGGCTTAGAAGGGACAGGCGCCGGCGAACCCGCCACCAGCACCAGACACGGCGGCGCTCGCGGTCGGATTGGTTATGTTGTTAGCTGTTGCAAACGCAGCGACTGCAGCGACATCCCCACTTGAACCCCCGTAACCGGAGAGGTACACCGTGGTCGATTGCCGCTGACGCAGTCTGATATCGGTTCCTCCGTTGGTTCCGGAGCCGTTCAGATCATTTTGGCTACCTGTGCCGCCGAGCGTGAGACAAACACGATACGTGTCTCCGGGCGTGACGCCCCCGTTGAGGTGCACTCCGTGCTTGGGTAGGGGCGCCGGCGCCGCTGACGGGTCCGTTTTCGCAGTGTTCCCAGTTATGGTCACCTTCATGTCGCCAGAGCCGACAACGCCGCTACCACCGGTCTGGAGATAAATCCCATAATTTTCGTATTGGCGAACGCTGTTGTTCGTTACAGAGGCGGTATAGCTGCCACCCCCATCGGTGAGCAGGAAGATTCCGCTGCCTTCAGCGGAGCCGGAGTTGAGAGTGGCTGCAACACCAATCTGATTGCCGACGATCGAACCGTTGAAGACTCCCGAACCGCCGAGCTTGTTCACTGCAAGCGCAGTACCCAACGAACCCTGCATGGTGTTGTTTGCGATGTTGAATGTCGCAGACGGGTTGATACCCGTGTTGTTGCCGCCGAATAAGCGGATCGCTGCCCCACCGCCGGAAACTGCTGAGACTCCGACGTTGGAAATGGTGTTACCCGTAATAGCGGTGTCGGACTGCGTCGATGAATTGAGCACCCGGTTTATGTGAGTCCCGCGTGCGGCGGTGAAAAAGTTGTTGGAAATCGTCGAGTTGATGACAGCGGTTCCCGTGCTTTCGATGAGCAGCGCGTGATCACCGGTGACCGCCGACAGAGGGCCAAAGGTGGAGCCCGACACCGTGATCCTGTCCAGTACGCCAGCAGTGTTGATGACGGTGAGATTGTTCTCCACCGATCCGCTGATGGTGGACCCGGTGATGCTAGCCGAGCCGGTCAGTCCGGTGAACCGTACGCTGCCCTCGTCGGCCCCGGAATCGGAACCGTTGATCCCGTTGATGACCGAGTTGGCAAGTGTGAAACCCTGCACCGACGAGCCGCGAATAGCGAAGTCGGAATGATCGTTGAGCTGCATCCAACTGAACGAAGGGTTTGTGGTGTTGGTGAGACTGATTCCTGTCGCCCCGTTGCTAATCGTCCCGCCAGTTCCCGCGCTGCCACCGCCGGTGACGATGAGCCGACCGCTTGAGCCGGTGTTGTTGAGGACGATTCCGCTCGGTGCCCCGACCGAAGAGATACTGAGAAACGCCAGACCGGCCGCACCAATGGTGGTGTTGGCCACGTTCAACGAAACGCCCGTCGTTGTGGTGAGGACGTTTGCGGCTCCGGTCACGCTGAATGTTCCGCCGCCGGACGCACCGAACGCCTCGTTCGGACCGGCCGAGACAGAAATGCCGCCAGTGAAGTTGATGGTGGCACCCGTGTTGCTGCTGAGCGTGACACCGGTGCCTGTGCCCCCGATGGCTCCGGTGAACACCGTTGTGCCGCCCGAGCGCCCAGCGATTCGGACTTGCTCGCCAGTGGTGTTCTGCACCGCTGCTGCGATATCGACAGCACCGCTGCCACCGTTCAGGTCGATTCCATCACCGCCGGTCCCGGAGACCGTGATGTTCGAGCCGATCGAAGCGGTGTTCACTCCGACGCCAGCAATTCCGTCACCGCTCGTTGCCGAGACATTGACGCGCTTGACCGAGTTGCCCTGCGCAAGTGTGATTCCATTGCCCGCAGCGTTGGAGATCGTCGGGTTGCTGCCCCCTGCGGTGACAAGGGTAACGGCGCCAAGGCCGTTGTTGACAACCAATCCTTCGGGCTGGCCGAGCAACATTTGGTCGGCTTCGAGCACCAGTCCGCCGGGGTAGCTGCCCTGATACAGGAAGATGACATCGCCAGCACCGTCGAGGTCGGCTCCTTGCAGCGAAGCCAGCGTGTTGAACGGTGCGTTCGACCGCCCATCACCGTTGGATGCGTGCGCAGCGTTGGCGTACCAGACAAGAACATCGACTACGTCGACGGTGGCCGTTCCGTTGACAGTGGCCGAACCGTCGGTCAGTTGATATGTGAACGTATCGTTTGCAAGGTTCTTGTCTGCGACACCGGGCAAGTACGTGAAACTTCCATTCGCCGAGATGGTCACCGACCCGCCGCCGGTCGTCGCAACCGTTGCGGCAACTGCCGCCAACGGCTGAGCCGGCTGGTCTTCATCGGTGTCGTTCTGGATAAGCATATTTCCGGTGAGGACGACATGAGGTCCGGTCCCGGCCACCCCGAGAACGGCAACGGTATTGCCGATGGCGCCCGAGTAGTCGTCCTGCACTGCGACAGGCGGGTCGTTGAGATTGGTGACGGCCACGTTGATGACCTTGTCGAATGAAGCGGCCGGGGAACCATTGTCGGTCGCTCGAACGCATACTGCGTAAGAGCTTTTGACCTCGAAGTTGAAACTGGCCGCAGTCTTGAGTGCGGTTCCCACGACAGTGAAAGATGCTGTGTCAGGGTAACTTCCGCCGCAACCGGAGGGTTGCAGGCTGAACGTATGGGTCTGACCGGGATCGACGTCGGTGGCTGACAGGGTGCCCACGTTCGTTCCCGCCGGCTGGTTTTCGCCGATACTTGCAGGTGTCGACATGATGTCGGTCGGTGGGCTGTTCTCTGCAGCGTCGGTGACCGTGATGGTGAACGGCTTGTCGAAGTTCGCGCCCGCAGCATCGGTGGCCCGGACTCTCACGGAAAGGCTCGGAGCGGTTTCGAAGTCGAGGATTGCGCTCGTCTGTAGCGCGTTGCCCACGATTTGGAACTTGGCGTTGTCAACAGATCCTGTGCCGGTAACAAAGGTGAACGAATGCGAGTCACCCGCGTCCGGATCGGTGGCGAGGAGGGTACCGACGGTGGTTCCTATGGCAGCGTTCTCCGAGACCGTTGCGTTGGTCAACGCGATGTTGGTGGGTGCGTCGTTGGAGTTCGTGACCGTGATGGTGAATTCCTTTTCGAAACTCCCGCCAGCAAGGTCAGTGGTGCGGATGCGGACGCTCAAACTGTTAGCGGATTCGAAGTCGAGGATCGCGCTCGTCTGAAGCGTGTTGCCCGAGAGTTGAAATTTGAGATTGTCGGTCGCCCCAGTTCCGAGGACCAACGAGTACCCGTGCGTGTCGCCCGGAGTCGGGTCGTTGGTGGACAGTGTGCCGACTGCTGAGCCGACAGCCAGGTTCTCAGCAACCGTTGCGTTGGAGAGGGAAAGGTTGGTGGGCGGGTCGTTCTCAACGACGTCGGAGACCGAGATCAGGAACACTTCTTCGTACGTGCCGCCCAACCCATCGGATACGCGGACCCGGATCGAGTACGAACTCTTCACCTCAAAGTTGAACGTTGCAGCGGTCCTGAGTGTGTTTCCCGAAATCCCGAACGACAGATTGTCCGTGGACCCAGCACCAGCAGCAAGCGAGAAGGTGAACACCGCCCCGGGATCGGGGTCAACTGCGCTGAACGTGCCGACAGTCGTATTGACGGGTTGGTTCTCGGCGACGGTCGCGTTGGAAATGCCTATGTCGGTCGGGTTGTGGTTCGCTGAGACGAAGACCGTTTCACCGGCGGCACATAAAGAAGGGTCCGTCACGAAGCGCAATACACCCGAACCTGCCGAGGCGCAAAAATACGCGGGGCTGCTGGAGGGAAGCGTGAGGGGTGTGCCGCGGTTGACAAACGGACCCGTGCCACATTCGCTCGGGCTACTGACGAGGCGTACCGACCCGTCGGGTTTGATGCAAAGGTTGGTCGGGCCCGGCAGGATGGTGACAGCAGTTTCCTGTTTCTTACAGTCGTTCGGGCTGGCAACCGCCCGGAGCAGTCCGTTGGATTTCAACGCGCATCCGAATTGCAGCGTCGTCGGCGTCTCGGCGGCTGAAGCGAAGCCCGGCAGCAGCAGCACAACGGCCACGACCACTGCGGCAACACGCTGGTTTTTTGACACGAACATGCAAACCCTCTTCCGTCGAGCAAATTTCCCTACGGACGAGATACTTCATCGCATTTGTTGAGCCGTCAAGCGAACTACCACGGAAAGCGAAGAAATGTGACTAAGCCGACACCTGCCGACCGGTCTTCGTGGTCGAAAGGTGTCGAGGCTACGAGACGACCCCGTCCCCGTTTGCTAGCGGTACTTCTGCTGCGAAAGGCCGACGAGCTCGGAGCCCTCGTGTCGGGTTTCGGCATCTTTGGTGCCCAACATGCCGTGCAGGGCAGCAACTGCTGCACCGGACAGGCTGATACCGATCGGAAACAGCACGAGCAGGAAGACCGAAAGCAGGATAGGCCCGATCATGGCTGGATGACCCCACCAGCGCCGGTGAATGCCCAGAACTCGATTTCGACCAAGGCACCGAGAGCCATGGTCACATTGCCGACCGTAGAGCGCGTGGGCCGAGGCGCGTGGTCACCGAAGCCCTCGACGTAAGCAGCGTTCATGGCGGCAAAATCGGCCATATCGGTGAGGAAAACCGTGCACTTCACGACGTCGGCCAATGAGGAACCGACTGACTCAAGTAGGGCCTTGGCGTTCCCGAAAATCTGCCTTGTCTGCGCGGGCACACCGCCGTCGACGAGCGCACCGTCGGACAAGCCCAGCTGCCCAGACGTGATGACCCAATCGCCAGCCCGAAGCACCGGCGAGTAGGGCCCGACTGGCTTTGACATCAGCTGAAGCTGTTGCCGCAGCCGCAAGAACGCGAAGCGTTGGGGTTGTCGATGGAGAACCCACCACCCTGCAGAGCGTCCTTGTAGTCCAGCGTGGCACCGACCAGCATCGGAGCCGACGCTGGGTCGACCACGACGCGTACGTCGCCGAACGACTTCACGATGTCGTCGCCGGCAATATCACCGTCGAAGAACATCTCGTACGAAAAGCCTGAGCACCCGCCGGGGCGCACCGCGACTCGCAACGCCAGCGACGTATCGCCTTCAGCGGCAACGAGCTGAGCCACTTTGGCCGCAGCAGCATCGGTGACCATGATGCCGTCGGCCTTCTTGCCGATGCCGATCTTGACGGGGGTCGGGGCGTCCTGAACGCTCATGTCGGTTCCTTTGCTGGTTGTGCTCGGTGAAATGCGAGTCGATGTAGCTAGCCGGTGCAGCAGGACAAGTCCGCTACGGACGACGACTACAGGTTAGTTGCACTACTGCATAACCACGCCACCCGGGCAGATGATTCCCATATCCGACTGGTTGCTCCACCTCGGGTCCAACTCCGATCCCGGCCGGGCAGGTTGGGAAACCATCCCCGGTAGCCTCTCGTTGTGGACTCCGCCGACCCAACTTTTCCTCAGCAGTCCAACGCGCCAGCGCAGTCCAACGCGCCCGGCGCCCCGGCAGGTCCTGCTGCGCCGGCAATCGCCCGGCCCAGCGAGGACGATGTCAGGCAGGTGTTGCGTGGCGTCATCGATCCCGAACTCAACGCCGACATTGTCGAACTGGAGATGGTGCAGCGAATCTCGGTTGCCGACGATGGTCGAGTCGAAGTTGTCATCGCTCTCACTATCGCCGGTTGCCCGTTGCGCGGCCAGATCAAACGAGACACCGAAACGCGTGTGCTGTCCATTCCTGGCGTCACCGGCGTCCTCATTTCATTCGGCGAACTCACGCCGGCACAGCGCACCAACGTGATGCAACGCGCCAGGCTGAAAGCCAGCCTCAGCGCCCCAGATACCGAGGTTCCGGCAAGTACCCGGGTACTTGCCATCGCCTCCGGCAAAGGTGGCGTGGGAAAGTCCAGCGTCACCGCAAACCTTGCGGCGGCGCTCGCCAATCTCGGATTCCACGTCGGAGTACTCGACGCAGACATCTGGGGTTTCTCGATTCCTCGCATGCTCGGGCTGGAGGGCCGCCTTGGAGGCGACAGCGGCAAGATCGAACCAAGCGTCCGCAACATCGGTGCTGCTGGTGGCCAGCTGAAAGTCGTCTCGATGGGGCTGGTCGTCGACGACGAAGACAAGGCAATCATGTGGCGCGGGCTCATGCTGGCCAAGGCGGTCGAAGAGTTCCTTACCAAGGTCCGCTGGGGCAACCTCGACTACCTGTTGATCGACATGCCTCCTGGCACCGGCGATGTCCAAATGGCTCTGGGTCGGCTGCTCCCCCGCGCAGAGATGCTCATCGTCACCACCCCCGCTCTTGCGGCCCAAAAAGTTGCCGTGCGTGTCGCCGACATGGCCCGCCGTGGCTACTTACGCGTCGCCGGTGTCATCGAAAACATGAGCTGGTTCGTCGACCCCGAAGGCCGCCGGCACGCGCTGTTCGGCGAAGGAGGCGGGCGACGACTCGCGGATGAAACCGGCACGCCGCTGTTGGCCCAGATCCCAATAGAACCCGCAGTTTCTCGCGGTGGTGACATCGGCGAACCAGCAGCACTACAGCCCAGCCAACCTGTAGCCGCAGCGTTTGCCGCTCTTGCTCAACTCGTCAGCACCACCGTTTCGCCGCCAATCGACATGATGGGGTGCAGCGCCCGCCTCCTCACAGCGCTTGATGCGGCCGTGTCACCGCCTGCGTCAGGCGGCGTGACCCTCGGTGCGAGCGGCACCAGCAGCACCGCTGCCCACTGATCCGTTCGCATACGAAATTCTTGCCACCAACGCCGCCACCAGCGGCGGCGCAACCGTCATGACGAGCAGGTGTACATAGCCAGGTGCCCAACGGCTGCCGGTCGGCAGCAAGGTCCAGCCCAGCACCAAGCCCGCGAGCGACCCGACGAATGCTGACACCCCAACATGTGCCGTCGCGTCCTGGTTCACCGACCGAGCCAAGTAGGCGGGACCCAAGGCTGCACTACGCGTGCTGAGCAACGAACGCCTCCGCTCCGAGGACCAGCGCCACACCAGCACCGCCGCGTTGAGCAGATGCAAGCCAATCACAACGCTCAGGAGGTCGCGTCCGAAGGATTCAACCTGCGTGCGCTCGCGGACGCGGGAGAACGTCTCGGAAACGAACAGGTCGCGACCCACGCTTGCTCGTTGAATTTCACGACGCAGATCAGCAACCGAGCCCGTGGCCGGAACAAATAGGAGACGATCCTGCGGCAGCGACCTAGCAATCGACTGGAACAGCTGATCGGTCGACCACAACGACACATCTCCCGGACCCCTCGCAACAATGGCCACGATCTCCACCGAGTGTTCCTGACCGTCACCGCCGATCAACCTGACGGTCGAACCGACTGCCGGAACCGTTCCGAACACGGCTCGCGTTGCGTCTGCGACCGCCACAACTTGGTCGGCGGACCCATCGCCGAGCGCCGCTGCAGAACTAGTGCCGATCAGCAACGGCCACAAGTCAGCCGAACTGCCAAGCGAACCCAGTTGCATCACGCGACGATGCTCCGGAGCGAGGACCGACGGGTTCGTTGCTGGGAGCAGGCCCGAGGTCAACGCGGTGCGACCTTGGACAAATTCGGAATCCTTCAGCGCCGCGATCGACCCGAGGGCTGCACGCGCTGCACCTGGAGTGGCCTCGCGAAGCACAATTCCGTCGCGCTGACCTATCGCGATTGGATCGGCAGAACCATTGCCGATCATCACCGATGCGGCGACGCACGTGAAGGACATCGACAAGGTGGCCCCAACAAGTGGCGACATCGGCCATGGGCCGGGCCGCGTGGCGACACGAGTACGCAGCGCAGATAACGCGGGGGCGTCGGTTCGTGGGACACCGAGGCTTGCAGCGTGCTGCCCCGGTGCCGTTGCCACATAGGCGCCAACCAAGCCTCCGATCGTGACGATCATCGCTGCGACCAGTGCGGCGGTCGGCGGTCCTACTGCGAAAGAGCCTGACCATGTGCGTTCCAGCAACGCCAGACTGACTCCGGCCGCGCCGACACCGATGCCCGCCACAACCCGCCGGGACCGCACCAGCGACCATGAGAACAAGCCCAAACCTGTTGCGATGAGGCCGACACCTGCCTGTGCGCCCAAACCACGGGTTCCCGACCGCGCGACGAACAGGCCGCCTGCAACACTGCACACGACAGCGAAGGGGATCCATCGGCGAGCGGTCATCAACGGAGCGCCACGGACCGCTTGCAGCAGCGGAATCTTCTGCGTCACAAAACCGAGTACGAGTGAGATAAGTGCGCTGGCTAGAGCGGCCCACGACAGCGCCGTCGCAAACCGATCGGGAGCGGAAAGCGCCGCCCCCCACGGCAGGCGCGAGTCCTTGAACGCGGTGCGTGAAACGACACTGACGAGACCCGTTCCAATTGCTGCGCCGATCACTGCTCCGGGAAGCGCGGACAGACAAATGACAATCGCCCACGTGCCGGTAATGGAGGTGCCAGCAACGCCGACCAGACGTTCCCGCGCTGAGCGGCGACGACGATCCACGAAACAGCCAGCTCCGATCATGATCATCGACCCAGTCGCAAGCAAGCCTCCGACGACGCGATCCCAGTAGTTGGTAGACGAATCACTCCACACCTCGCGTTGAAGCGTCAGGCGTTTCACGGGGTCGACGCGGATAGCTCCTCGCGAACCAGTGGTCGATTCCGCATCGGACGCTTCTGCGGCTGGTGGTTCTTCCGACGCGACAGGTTCATCGAACTGCACAACGGCGACACCTTCGCCGTCACCCGGTTGGTTGAACAACACGTTGTCATCGATCGGTTGAGAGGGTTGCGGTGCGACCTCGGCGAGCGGCGACGGCACGGCTGCCGATCGTTTCGAAACGTTGTTCGCGATGACTACGTTGAGCTCCTCTTCAAGCCGGTCGGAATAGGCGACCGATGACCATGGGTCAGCGGCACACCGGCGGTCTTGCAACGCATGAGCAGCCGAAGTGGTTTTGATCGGGGCGCCAGTAACAGTGGCCACGGGCTGCTGGGCGGAACCACACAGCGAAAGCACTGACCAATACCGCACCGGCTCGGTCCAACCATCAGCGCGCAGACGATCGAAAGACACAGGGTCAACGAACAGGGTCGGTTCGTGACGACCATCTGCGCCGGGAATACCGAGCAATCCCTTTTCATCGAGCACCTGCAGCACCGTCAGAGAGGAGTTTGCCCCGCCCGTCAACACTTCGATTTCCCTTGAAGGCGTTAAGTTCAGAGAAAGAAACTGCGCAGTCTGCCGACCAACCGTTGCGCCCTGTTGTGCAACGGCGTCGGCAAGACCGGTCCATTGGGCGTCCCCCCCAAATGACCTGTTCGATTCGATCTCAAGGGCAACGATCCGGACTCGATGGGCTGAGTCCGTACGCACCCAGGCTGGGGCCCAGCGGAGCTCCAAAGGCCTGGCATCGACAATCTGCTGAAGCTCCGGGCGCTTCAACATCTCGTTAATCGAGTCGCGTACGAGGGTTGCGTCCTCGGCACCGACCGATTCGACGACGACATCGGCAGGGCCTCCGTTGGTTACGGCAACTATGCGCCGTCCGACCTCAGCGTTGGGCTGGGTGCCGAGCGAAACTGCAAGCGCGGCGGTGCCAAGCATCACACCCAAACCTGCGGCGAGACTTCTCGTCTCGTGTTGCCACCATTCCAGTACAGCTAAGCGGGCAAACGGCCCATCCGTCAGCCCGAATACAGCAATTGGCAGGAAGACGGCCGAGAGCGCCGCCCCAAGCCGCAGCCACGGACCGTCCACAAAGAAGGCGGCTAGTACGAGGAGCAACGACAGGTCGACGACGAAGATGGCAAGCAGGCTCCGCCGCAACGACCCGTGGAAATGTTCGGACATGAGTCGGATTCGTCAGCTGTCCCAGCGAAGTGGCGCAGTATCTGCAATCCGCACAACTCCGTCGGCCAGTTCCGCCACCCGAGCAGTAGGGGACGCAAACCGGCCGTCCCGCGATGCAACGACGACGGTGGCGCCACGCCGGTGGTGGGCAAGAAGGGCATCGACCACCAACTGCGCTTGATCTGGGTCTAGGCCAGCAGTTGGGTCGTCGGCCCACACCACGAACGGGTCGCCGGCAAGGGCCCGCGCAACCGCTGTTCGGGCTCGCTCGCTGTGGGACATCTGTGACGGGAAGAAGAACGCACGCTCGGATAGACCGAAGTTGTCCAGGAGACGCGTCGCCTCGGCGCGAGCAGCCGAGGCACCCCACCCGGCTGCAAGAAGCGGCAATGAAACGTTGTCTCGGGCATTGAGATCATCAACCAAATCATGGGTCTGCGGAACAAACCCAGACGAAGCCGCACGGAAACGCGACCGGTCAGCCTCGGTCCACGCGCCCATTTCCTCGCCGTTCACATAAACCTGCCCAGCGTCCGCGAGATCGAGGCCAGCCAAGCAGGCGAGAAGGGTTGTCGCCCCACTGCCCGACTGCCCGCGGATGACCAGCAGGTCACCCGGCGCCAGGTCCAAGTTAACGCCACGCAACACCGGGACCGGACCCAGCGGGCCGGCGAACGTGCGTTTGAGGTTGGTCACCGAAATTGCGGGTACTGCAGTGTCGGATGGATCCCCTTCGGTGTCGGTCGGCGAATCGAGCGGTTCGTCGCGCACGAGTGGTTCGAGAAGGGTCGGAGCTTCGACGGAAGTCAGGAGATCCACAACCGGAGGATCCACAACCGGAGGATCCGCAACCGGTGGATCCACAACCGGCGGGGCAATTCCGAGCGAAACAGCTTCGATCTGGCCGGTCTGATCCCAAACCGGTTCCTGCCACGACCGCACCGCCGTGGGCTGTGGGGGCAGCGACGATGCAGCGGCGGAATGGTCGGACGCGTGATGGGCGTCAGGTGCGATGACCGCCCACTCCGGGACGCTCAGATCCTCATCCGTGTCGAGGGCTCGTAGGACAGCCTTCGGAACCGGCGGTACCGCAGCCGGTGGACCATCTGCGCGAATAACGGGCTCCATGTACACATCGGCGTACTCAGCAACGTCGGCATACCCAGCAACATCGGCATACCCAGCAACATCGGCATACCTAACATCGGCATACCCAGCAACGCCTGGAGAACGGGAAATCTCGACCACACCACCGGCGTTCTCGACGGTGGCCAAGTTGCTCGCAGCGATCACGGGCGGAGGCTGTACGCCCCAGGGCGATCGTTGGCGCACGGCGGGTCGACCATCATCGGCAACTCGATTGCCCAACGGAAGCTCAATCGGGACCTCGGCAACACGCGTCGTCGGGGAAGCGAACACCGGCTCGACCACCTCCGGCCGGATAGGCACCGACATTTCGGCGCGGACCTGATCGATGATCTGCGGGTCCGTTGCCGACGGCGAGTTGCCAGAGCGAAGGTCGAGCAACGGCATGCCCGCAGAGACGTCGAGACTTGGGATCCGTCCGGCGCGGAACAGGTTCACGATCATCGGCTCGTCAACGTCGACCACCGTGAGCCCGAGGTTGATCGCCTCAGCCCGGCTCATGTGCTCGATCATCGGATGACCCGATCGAAGAACAACAACTAGCTGGTCGGCAGACAAACCGTCGACAATGTGTGCGTACTCCGTCATCTCGGACCCAGAGCCAGTTTCGCGCACGGACCACGCCGGTGAAACGCCCACACCAATAGATTCGGCACGGACGCCGGACTGCACAGATGGATCGTCGCGCCAACTCACCTCTTGCGGAGGCCACATGCGGCGAGAGAAACCGTTCAAGGCAACCTGCTCAGGGCGCGTCGGCTCCCCGGCGTCACCAATCGGTTCTGACATGACCTTCTCTTCGGCACCTGAAGGGCGACGCTTGAACGATTCGTCGTCCACACCTGACGCCCGGCTCAGCCGGATCCGACGTGTCGAATCACCCAGAAAACATCAACAGGTTCTTCGGGCCTGGACTCTGCAGGCGATTTCCGGCTGTCATATTCGGCTGCGGGCAGCGGCGATCGCTGCCGACGCGGACTCGCAACGGTCCAGCATTCTGAGCGCAGAAACGGTCGGAGTGATCAACATGACGTCGGCATCTTGCAACGCTTCGCCTGGTCGGAACCAGCGAAGGTCGCTCATTTCTCGGTGGTCCGCAGAGAGTCCGGCGGCATCAGCAGTTGCCGTCACGAAGAAGCGGGTGTCGTAGCGACGAGGCCCCCCAATCGGAGTGATCCACCGCGACCAGGGCACGATCGTGCTGGCGTCAATGACCGCGTCGTGGAGGTGCAACACATCAAGGAAGCCATGTTCGCCGTCGAGCAAGCCATTTCTAGAGCGGTGAAGATGCTCCGGCTGGAGCAAGTCGGCTCGGGCGAGCAGCAGACCGGACTCCTCAAAGCACTCTCTGACGGCCGCCACCCAGAATGCCAGCCCGAAACGCGGCACGCCTAGCAACGACGACGCGGCGGCGTCGGTCAGGCCAGAGAGGCGGGTCGACGTGTGCGGAACGCGGTCGCTCTCGTCGACCACGCCACCCGGAAAGACATATGCACCGGGAAGAAACGACGCGGTGGCGGACCGGCGCAGCATCAGGACCTCGGGTCCGCCATGACCGTCACGCAGCACCAAAACGGTTGCCGCATGTCGGACCGGGACAAACCCCGGGTGCGGAACAGCGATTGTTGGTTCTGCTTGGGACTTCGTCACCGCCTGTGTCACCGGAAAACTCTACAGGGCGGGTACCGTTGGTCTGTGGGAGCAACGACCGAACAAGCCGCAATCGATGATGGGCGGCTCCGGTGAACGGTCCACGCCCGGTCGAAGCGGCGCCGGACGAGCGCTTCAGCGATCACCAGACCGATCACCAGACCGATCTCACGGCGGACCTCAGCGGCGACGTGACAGGCGACACGGGCGACTGGCTACGGGCCAGCCTCGACGATGAACCGTTGACTGAACTGCAACCGTCTGCGACTGCCGCCAGGCCGTCGGCCGCACTCACGTCTGCTACTCCCGCTTCCGCTCCTTCAACTTCGGGCACCTCAAAGGCCGACGCAGACGCGGACGCGGACGATTCGGCCTCCTGGGAGCGGTCCGTCATCGGAGACGAGCCCGGCTCGGACACAGACCCGGACCCCACGAAACAGGAACTTCCAACTACGGCAACGCGCCAGACAGGCGCCAACCGGCCCGCACAGCCCACCTCGGCACCTATTCAATCGAACCGAAAACGGGGAACCTCGACTGCACCCCCAGCCCCTGCGGCGAAGTCGTTCAAACCATCCGACCGCCCCGTGTCGGGTCCGCATCGGTCAGCGGCGGAGAAGTCAACATGGTCTGGTCGGCGCAGGGCTCGGCGAGCAGACAAGCGCCTCGCCGAACGCGAGGCCAAGGCACTCATGCACCGACGCCCGCTCTGGCGCGGACGTGTCATCCCCAAGACCGTCTTGGGCATCACGTTCACCATGCTCGTCAGCGGTCTTGCGATGGCCGTCAGCGGAACCCTGCTCTATATGAACTACCGCTACCGGCAAGACCAGTCCGACGCGCTGGTTCGCAATTTCCCGCAGCAGGTACGCCAGGCGCAACGTGCGGTGCAGAACGAGGGACGAAACGCTCGTTCCCTCATTCAGGACGAGTTGGAACCACTTCGCAAGCTGGCCGCAACGGCAGAGACACTCACCACGGTCCTCACCACGGCTGAACCATCGGTCTGGGCAGTGCGCACGTTCGACGTCGACGGCCAAGGAACCGCTGGGACGGCGTTCGTGGTGGCAAGCGACGACGAAAAGACGTTCATGGTCACGTCGCTTTCCGTCGTCAAGGCATCAACGGCAAAACCAGGCCCACAGATCTTGGTTCGGAAGGGCAACGCCGAATCAACGGCGACGCTCTGGACTTGGGACGATAAGCGAGACCTCGCTCTGCTCGTTGTCTCCGGTTTGGGCAACCAGCCGCCACTCAGTTGGGCTGCACCCACTTCTACCCGGTTGGGCGATCAGGTGTTCATCATGTCGGGGTTTGGGGCCAACGACGCGTCCATTGTCGAAGGCCGCGTCGGCGACGTCTTCGCAGACGGCATCCAGCACACGGCCCCCATCGGAACGCACTTCCGCGGTGGCCCCATCATCGACTCACAAGGTCGGGTTGTGGCTGTCGCGTCGTGGGACTACGCCCCGCTCGGGTTCACATCGCAAGGCGTGTTCTTCGCCTCACCGATCGCAGCCTCGTGCGAGCAGGTGTTGCGCTGCCTCAACAACCGGGTCGACGGCGCTGGCGCCCAACGCTGACAAGCTTCTTGCGACTGCGCAAAGCTTCGTTCCGCAGGACGACCTGTCCTGAGTGCTCGTAATCCGGAGGTCCGGGTAGCGCGAATGGCCACACTGGACGCTAGCCCGCCACCGCTACCGGGGTCGGCACCGTGGAGGGTTCAGGGGGAGGAACTACTGGCGGTGCTTCCGTCACCGGGACGACCGGAACTGGGTCAGCCGGTAGGGGCCCTGGGTCGGGTTGGACTGCCGGCACCTCGGCGGGGTTGCTGATTGGTGGCACCGTTGCCCCGACACCGAATGCACCGGTCTCGTCGTCTGGCACCGGCGGATTGCCGGCAGATTCCACGAGGCGCCGAGCTGGAATCTGGATCGGGGCTTTGCGGGCACCAGGGTCCAGGCCGCCGCGAGCTTGGCGACGCAGCATCTCGGTGCGCGACAGCTGCGCTTCTTTCTTGATGGGCAGTGGCGCAGCGAATTGCAGGACGGGTTCGTTTTCCAATGCCGATGCCATGTAGCGATGCCAGGTCATGGCAGGGAGCGAGCCACCGGTAATGCCGCCTCGCACACCTTTGATATTGCGCAGCGGCTTCAGGCTGTCTTTGTAACCGATCCACACAGCGGTCGACAGGTTGGGAGTGCAGCCCACGAACCATGCGTTGCCGTTGCCCTGTGACGTCCCGGTCTTGCCTGCAACCGGACGATCGGACAACGCCGCACGTACCCCGGTGCCGCCCGGCTCGACGACGCCGCGCATCACGTCGATCACGTTGTCGGCGACTACCTCTGACAGCACCCGTTTGCCGCCGCGTTCGGTGTTGTCTTCAAGGACTTGACCGGTGGAGTCCACGATCTTCACGACCGGGGTCTGCGACATACGCAACCCACGGTTGGCAAACACCGCGTACGCGGAAGCCATCTCGAGCGGAGACACGTCGAAACCACCAATCGAATAGGACGCGCCATGAACCTTTCGGTCGTACCAGGCACCGGTGATGCCAAGGTCTTGCGCCATCTTCGCCACGTTGCGGATGCCAACCTCCATACCAAGGCGCACGTACGCGGTGTTGACAGACTTCGCTGTCGCCAGCCGCATAGTGACCTTGCCGTATCCGGCACCTTCATAGTTGCGGATCGGCCGAGATCCGTCGGGAGGTTGGTAGGTGGTACCCAGATACTGGGTCTCGGGCGTGACGCCCCGAGCGAAACCGGCCGCAAGCACGATCGGCTTGATCGACGAACCGGGGGAACGGCCGGTGCCACCACCGTCGATATCGCCGCTTTGGAGACACTCCGGCGCGAGGTCAGGTTCGTGGCCCAACCGCTTTCGTAGGGTTGCCATCTCAGGGCACAGACCGAGCGCCAAGTTGACCTGCCCGCCAGGCGCGTCGAAATCTTTGCCGCCCACGAGTGCCCGCACGAACCCCGTTGACGGTTCTACGCTGACGATCGAGGTCTCGACACCCTTTGGCGCGTCCTTCAGCAACCACGCGGCTGCCTCTTCGGCCTTGGCCTGCATGGCCGGATCGATTGTCGTATAGACCGCTAGACCGCCGCGGTACACGCGTTCTTCGCCGTACTTGGCGATGAGATAGCGACGCACATAGTCAACGAAATACGGATGCGTCACCGGGGTCTTGGGTCGCTGATACACCACCGTCACCGGCTTGCCGACTGGAGGCGTGGTGCCGTCTTCTTTGTCCACCCACAGCTCCTGGCGCACCGCCTCGTCGTGCTCGAGTTGCGAGATGTACCCCTCAGACAACATCTTGCCCAGCACCAGCTTTCGCTTTACCTCGCTCGAGTCACGGTGTTCCCTCGGTTCATACCGAGACGGGGCTGGGATGATGCCCACCAGAGTGGCTGCCTCGCTCAGCGTGATGGCCGAGACCGACTTGCGGAAATACGTTTGCGAGGCCGCGCCAACCCCGTAAGCACCCTGGCCCAGATACACCGCCGTGAGGTAGTCGAACAAGATGTCTTCTTTGGAAGTATCCCTGTCGATACGGTTGGCAATGACCGCCTGTCGAAATTTGGCAGACACGCGCTCTGATGCAGACAGGCTTTCGTCTCGGAGATCGGCTTGTTCATCACCGGAGTACCGCTGCTTCACGAGCTGCATGGTGATGGTGGAAGCACCCTGTTCGGTTGCAGTGCCGTCGAGATCAGCTTTCACGGCACGGGCGATGCCGCGGAGGTCAACACCCTTGTGTTTCATGAACCGGCGGTCCTCGGTGGCAATCAGTGCCTGCTTGAGGACCTGCGGAATGTCAGTTGGATCAACCGGAATATTGGAGTCGAATTCCTTGAACACCGCAATCTGGTTGTTCGACGAGTCATAGACAACCGTCGACAAAATGGTCGGCAACTCGCGGCGCTCAGGGATAGTCACAGGCACTGGCGCGAACAAAGCCAGCGAGACGCCAGCAGAAGCCATAGACCCGGGCAGGATGGTGAATGCCACGATCAGCACCACCACGGTCTTCACGAACGCACGAAGCACCCGCCAGACCGACCCGACCACGCGCAACATTGCCCGGAACACGAGCGCTAGCTTCGCAGGAATGAGGCCCCCTTCGGTCGATACCCTGGCCAGGGAACTGGGTGTCACCCATCCTGACCTTCCGCGCTCTCTATTGGTACAAGCTGCGCGGGAGGGCATCGCTGCTGCAATGGCAGCAAACACACCAGCCGAATCTGGAGAATTGGCCCGTGAATTGGCCAGCAAACGCGCCGGCAGAATGCAGCGGTCGCTTCTGCAGTCAGTCATCAACGCGACGGGCACCCTCCTCCACACCAACCTCGGCCGTGCCCCACGAGCCAATGTTCAGAGCCTCGGTCAGCAGGCCTCCCCGGTTCGGTACTCGTCACTGGAGTTCGACCTGGCGACTGGTCAGCGCGGATCGCGTCGAAATCACGCTGCGGCATTGTTGGCCACCCTGTCTGGGGCCGAATCCGCCCTCGTCGTCAACAACTGCGCAGCGGCACTCATGCTGGTCATCGCTGCTGTTGCCCACGATCGGGGCGTTGCCGTCAGTCGGGGCGAACTGGTGGAGATCGGCGGAGCATTCCGCATCCCCGACGTGCTCGCGTCGCAGGGCGCTCGGCTCATCGAAGTTGGCACGACGAACCGCACACGAGCCGCTGACTATGAACGGGCACTGGCCACCCGATCCAACAACGTCGGCTTGATGTTGTCTGTACACCGGTCCAACTACCGCATCAGCGGTTTCACGGAGACCGCAACCGTCGCGCAGCTGGCAGCGGTTGCCAAAGCTCGGCGCATTCCGTTCGTGGTTGACACCGGTTCAGGTCTGCTCGATGCCCGAATGCCGTGGCTGGCCGACGCGTCCGGCAAGGTCCCGGCGCTCCCTTGGTTGGCAGACGAGCCCGCCAGCCGCCAAACGCTCGAGGCTGGCGCGGACCTCATCGTGTTCTCCGGCGACAAACTTCTCGGTGGCCCGCAGGCCGGCGTCATCGCCGGCCGTGCCGATCTGGTCAACAAGTGTGCAGGACATCCACTAGCTCGTGCATTGCGCCCCGGCGGCACTGTCCTCGCTGACCTGCAAGAAATCTGTCTGCTCTACCTCGACGGTCGAGCCAAAGAGATCCCGTTCTGGGAAATGGCGGTTCGCTCGGTCGACTCTCTTCATATGCGCGCAAATCAGATCGTCGCAGCTGTGGGCGCCTCATCGGTCGGCTCACTGGCGTGCAGCTCCGTCCCGGGGGGTGGAACGCTCCCAGATGCCGAGATTCCCTCATACGGGGTGGTCATTGCTGGCAACCGGACACCCGCACTTCGAGATCGGAAGCCGCCGATCATCGCAAGAACTGCTCCCTCTGGCACCCTGATCGACCTTCGCACCGTTCACCCCGACGACGATGCCGTGCTGATCCAGGCCATTCGCAGCATCGTGCACGTCAGCACACAGGCAGGCTGAGTTGCGCATCATCGCCACGGCCGGGCATGTCGATCACGGCAAATCCACGCTCATCCAGGCGCTCACCGGGACGGACCCCGACCGGTGGCGCGAAGAGAAAGAACGTGGGCTTACTATCGATCTGGGGTTTGCGCACACCACGCTTCCGAGCGGCGCGGACGTGTCTTTCATCGACGTGCCCGGCCACGTCCGGTTCCTCAAGAACATGCTTGCGGGTGTCGGGGCCATCGACGCCTGCATCTTCGTTGTTGCTGCCACCGAAGGCTGGAAACCGCAAAGCGAGGAGCACCTCCGAATCCTGGACCTCCTCGGCATCCGCCATGGCCTGATCGTGCTCACGAAAGTGGGGCTGGTCGACATGGAGTGGCGCGAGCTCGCGTTGATGGACGTCGAGGAACATGTCGCCGGCACGTTCTTGCAGGGCGCACGCATCGTCCCAGTTGACGCCCCAGCGGGGGTCGGAATTCACGAACTCCGTGAGGCGCTCGACAACCTTGTCGCACGTACACCGGCTGCTGTCGATCGGGGCAGACCACGGCTTTGGGTCGATCGTGTGTTCGCGGCCAAGGGCTCCGGCACCGTTGTCACCGGCACGCTGACCGGCGGGCACATCACAGCCGATGAGGACTTAGCCGTCGTCGGCCACGGCGCCGTTCATCACGTTCGTGTCCGCAGCATTCAAAGCCACGGGACCAAGGAACCCGGTATCGGCCCCGGCAACCGCGTGGCACTCAACCTTGGTGGGGTGTCACACGAAGACCTACAACGCGGCGACGCACTCATCCGGCAGGCCCAGTGGCACCGTTGCACACGCTTCGACGCCCGCCTCGATGTCCTGGGCGCAGTGGATCACGAGGTGTCTCGGCGCGGTGCGTTCGCCCTAGCCATCGGAAGCGGCGAATTCCCGGTGCGCGTCCGAGTCCTGGGCAACGGTCGCATCCCTGGTGGGTCCTCCGGGTTCATCCGAGTCCATCTTCCGTTGGAACTGCCGCTCCTCCCAGGTGATCGTGCCATCCTGCGCGACTACGGACGCGAAGAGACCATCGGTGGAATCGAAGTACTCGACGTCGACCCCCGACGATCCGCTGCTGGCACGGTGCCCGACGGGTCGATTCAGCACCTCGTGCAGGAACGACGTTGGGTCGAGCTCGATCAGTTGATCAGGCTCTCGCCAACCCCATGGGTGGGCCGAGTGGTTGCCCAACGTTGGGCGGTCAGCGAGAACGCGTACGCGCAAGCCCTCGACACGATTCGCATACGCACTGATGAAGCCGGTCCACTTGGCCTCGACCCGGCCCAGCTCGACGAACACGAGCGGGGAGTTCTTCCCGATTTGTACGACGAAGGAATCTCACTACGAGACGGCCGCGTGAAACACGGTGAAGTTGTCGACCCTCTTGCCGACCACCCATACGTGGCGGCGCTGACGGCTGCCCCGTTCCAACCGCCCGAGCCAACCGGCTTGGACCGCGCAGAACTCAGGGAACTGGTACGTCGAAAGCTGGTGATCGTGTCGGACGGAATCCACTTCGCGCCCGCTGCACTTGACCAAGCTGCGCGCACGACGGCCGATCTATTCGCCGACAACCCCGGTGGCATCACGGTTGCGCAGATCCGAGACGCGCTCGGCACCAGCCGCAAATACATCTTGCCGATCGTCGGCTGGTTCGACGCCAACGGCATCACCCGCCGACGCGGCGACCTTCGAATCCCCGGCCCCCGCCTTCCCCAGAGATAACCCTTCGGGCTCGGCTGGTTCGATACGCGCAACTTGAACCGATTTCTGACACAACTTGGCGATTCCGGGCCGATTTTTTGCTCAAAAGTGCCAAGTTGCGCGTATGACGGGGGCAAGTTGTGTGGCTTAGATGCTGCCGGCCTTTACCGCGTCGACGATCCAGGGGATGACCTCGTCAAGCATGGTTTCCAGCGACGTAGTGGCTTCGAAGCCGAGCACGTTTTTTGCCTTCTCGACCGATGGCACGCGCTTCTGAACGTCGTAGGTGTAAGCCTCGTCGCTCACCAGCGACAACGGAACCTCATGGCCTTTGATCTTGCGCCAGATGACCTCGGCGAGGTCTCGGACTGTGGTGCCTTCGGCGGTCGATATGTTGAAGTCTTCGTTCAGTGCAGCGGGGTGTTCCATGCACACGGCGATTCCCTTGGCCAAGTCTCCACCGTATGTGTAGTGACGAACCTGCGAACCGTCGCCCAGGATGTGCAAGGGGTCTTGACCCTTCACAACTTTCTGAACGAGGTCTGGCACCACATGGCTCATAGCCAACTGCACGTTGCCGGACATCACTTCATGTTCGCCCTTGGCACGGCTCTCGCCGATGCCAACGCAGTTGAACGGACGGACGATGGTGAAGGGCAGGCCGTACTGCTGATGCGCCGAACGGGCGAAGTACTCGACAGCCAGCTTCTGGAAGCCATACGACGACAACGGTGGAGCAACCTTGCGCTCGTCTCCCTCGACCGATGGCCAGTGCTCGGTTGACTCGAACACCATCGAGGACGACAGGTATGTCACCTTCTGCAACTTGCCGGTACCGCCTGCGTACGCCTTGAGTGCCGCATCACACGACGCGGCCATGATGCGCTCGTTGGTGGCGAGCAGATCGTATGCATACGCATGAAAGTACGAAATACCGCCAATGAGTGCCGCCCCAGCGATGAAGTGGTCACACTGGCTGGCCAGCTCGGTCATTAGGCCAACATCGGTACATTCGCCTTTGACGAACTTGTAATTGGGATGGTCGTCGTAGCTCTTAGTGACCTGCCCATACTTCGAATAGTTGTCGATGCCGATGACGGTGTGACCGCGACCCAGCAACTCCTCGACGACGTATCCGCCGATGAAGCCGGCCGAACCGGAAACGAGCACTGTGTAAGACATGACTACCTCGGGGAACTATGGGGGAGAGTTGAAGCGATTTCTGCACTCAAGGAAGCCGTCGCAAGTGCAGGCAGGGTCAGAGCGGGGCCGTACGCGTATCGGTACCAGCGCAGATACTTCGGCAACCACTTGGCCAACTTGAAGTTGGACTCGCCAAAGGTTCGGTCGAGCCAGATGGTTGGGATTTCTGCCACCGGTTGGCGGTAGCGGCGGGCCTTGGCGACCAACTCGAGCGCAACTTCGAAACCAGAGTCGGACTCGATGCCTACCTGGCGCACGAACTGGGTGTTATAGGCCTTGAACGAGTTGGTGGCGTCGTTGGTGCCGACCCTGGCGAACGTGGCCAACGATCGCCCAGCGGTGCGAGACAACGCCTGTTTGAACCAAGGTCCACCCACCTGCTGCCCGCCGCGCATGTACCGCGACGCCGAAGCAATCACCACCCCGCGCTCCACCAGCTTCACCAACGAGTCGATCTGAGCGGGGTCATCGCAACCGTCGGCCATGGTGACCACCATTACTGGTGCCGTCGCAACTCCGAACCCAAACCGAATAGCTTTCGCCGGTCCACGGCCAAGGGTGTTGAGCGTAGGACGCACCCGCGGGTCTCGTTGCGCGTAGGACTCGACGAAGGGCGCGGTGGTGTCGTCGGCCGAGTCGTAGACCACGATGACTTCGCACGGGAGCCGAACGGCTTCGAAGATGCGGTCGAGGCACTCCACAACGGAATCGCCCTCGTTATAAACCGTCACGACGATGGAAACCCGCGGGGCCTGGTCAGCGGGGTCCTCCGTCAGCGTTGGATCGGAGGAACGGCGGTGGAGGTAGGTCATGGGTGCGAGCAAACGGTCTGGATTGAGTGTTGGCTGACTGGGCGCATGACGGCTCAGATCTGCACGCCGTTGCCGGTGACGTTCCAGATATCAATCACAGGTTGCATGGCACCAAGAGTGCGGTAGCGGCGATGCGGTGCTCCGATAACGACGACATCGCTCCGCTCGAGCAACTCGGCTTCGTCGACCAGATCTGCGTCGGTGCGCACATATGGGTCGGCACACAACACGTTTGCGGCCCGAAACCGAAGAATGCGCTTCAGCTTGTACGACAGCGAGGAGCGGGTGTCGTCGGACTCGCCCTTGAACGCCATTCCAAGAATGCCAACGGTCATGTTGGCGATGTCGAAGCGCGCAGCCATACGCGACACCACATAGAGCGGGAGTCCTTCGTTGACGAGCATCGCCGAGTGGCCGAGCACGAACTTGTTGTCGTTGAATGCCGCCAACTGCATGGTGTCCTTGAACAAGCACGGACCAGCTGCGAAGCCAGGCCCGGGCATGTCTGCTGCACGCGGATAGTCGAACGTGATTGCGTGACGGATGCGTTCGAAGTCCAGGCCGAAGTCGTTGGCCATCATGAACAACTGGTTGGCCGCCGCAAACTTGATGTACCGCCACGTGTTGGTGAACAGCTTCGCCAACTCGGCCTCTTCAGGAGTGACCTGCACGGTGGACGCTGTGAGGTGGCGGAAGAGTTTCTCGGCCCTGGCCAGCGCAGCATCGGTGCGGGCGCTGACGATTTGGGGAAGTTCGAACAGCTCGGTCATTGCTTTGCCCTCGGCGATGCGCTCGGGGCAGAAGGCCACCTCGACCTTGGCGAGGCCGGCACGGGCAAGACCCTGCTCGACCAAGGCCGTCACACCCGGGTACACCGTGGACCGCAACACCAGCAGCTGGCCCGGGCGGAGATGCTGGTGCACAGCTGCAACGGCGTCGGGTACGGCGCGGGCGTCGGGGTTGAGGTGCTCGTCGACAGGAGTTCCGATGACGACCACGACATGGGCCGCATCGGAGATGACAGCAGGGTCGGTCGATGCCCTGAACATCGAGCTCTCCACCACCCGTTGGATGACCGGACCTGCATCGGGTTCGTCGAACGGCAACAAACCCTCGTTGACGAGCGCAACAGAGTCCGGGTTGATGTCAAACGACACCGTACGCAACCCACGGTCAGCGAAGGCAATTGCGAGTGGAAGCCCGACATGGCCGCACCCGCCGACCACGACGACGTCTGTGTTGAAGCCCGAGCCACCTGTCATAAGGACACAACCTTAGGTGCCCCCAATGGCGGCGTCTTGGCACCTTGCTACAAGATCTCCGGCCCTGACGGAGATCCTGCGGAGCCGAGAAGCGTGCGCGAAAAGCTACCGAAGGGACTTATGAAGCGACCCGTGCGAGGAGTACACGGCGCTCGTTCTCGTTCAGACCACCCCAGATGCCGTGTGGCTCACGGATCTCGATTGCATAATTCAGGCAGTCCCCGAGGACGCTGCACTGTGCACAGATGGTCTTTGCGGAACGCTCCCGACGTTCTTTGTCTTCTTTCCGCTCGAAATGCGACGGCGGGAAGAACATCGCTGATTGCGGGCCCTTACAAGCAGCCTTGCGCTGCCAAAGTTCGTCGGCCAAACTCATTTCTCGACCCCCAAGGTTCTGAACAGAATGCCAAAGTACGTGTCGTACGTCACAAAGGCAAGGGGCAGTTTGAGAGCGCACAAAATTGAAGCCTTCCCACGCTTCATGTTTCTTGAATTTGCTTCCTTTTCTAGCGCGGCCCGAAGCCAGCCCGAAGCCAGCCCGAAGCCAGCCACAGCGGTACGGTTGCAGGGTGACCGACCAGCCCCCACCGTCACCCTTCCCGCCGCAACCCCAATGGTCTGGACCACCCTTCCAGGCCCCGGAACCGCAGTGGCACGACCCCATGTTGCCCGGACCCCCACGAACTGGTACCCCTCCGCTCGAATTCGGTGACGTACTTGACCGAGGTTTTCGCCTCTGGTGGCGTTCCATTCGGTCCGTGCTGCCGTTCGCGTTGCTCTTGGTCGTTCCATCGCAAATCGTCTCGGTGCTGAGCTCGCGCCGCACCGGGAGCCTGCAGAACTGGTTGACGAAATTTCAAGACCAGTCGAAGGATCTCAAGCCGGGCGACACCTTGGACTTTTCAGGTCTCAACGGAGCGCTCAGCGGAGAACTTCCGGCGTTGATCGCGATGCTGGTCACCGCGACGCTGGTGCAAGGAGTATTGACCGCGTACTACACCGACCGAATTCTGATGCGCCAAACCCCTATTGGACAGTGCATGCGGTCAGTCTTTGGGCTCGCCCCTGCACTCATCGGAGCGGTCCTGCTCACAGGCCTAGCGAACCTCGCTGGGCTGGCGGCTTGCTGCGTCGGCATTTTCTTTACCCTGACCCGATTCGCCGTTGCCCCACAAGCCGTGGTCGTCGAACGAGCTGGAGCAGTCGCAGCAATGAAACGCAGCTGGCATCTCACTGCGCAGCGGTTCTGGCCGATGCTTGCGCTCATCATTGTGGGCGGACTGATCTCGACGCTGGTCGCCATGCCATTCACCCTGATTTCACAGGCGGTTGGCAATTCTTCATCCGCTGCCGGGACAACCATCCAAGTCGCCCTCGGGACGGTCGGTACGGCCCTTGGCACAGCCCTCACCGCAGCGTTCATGGTGTTCGCCTACCTTGACTTGCGCGTTCGCTTCGAGAATCTGGACCTCGGGGTCATCGCAGCCGCTGCTGCCGCCGAATCGTGACCTTCGAATCCTCCAGCCCACCGTCAAGCCCAACGATCATCGCGATCGAAGGCCTGGACGCGTCGGGGAAAACCACCCAGGCGTTGTTGCTTGCCGATGCACTCCGCGACCGCGGAAGTGAGATCGGCACCCTCTCGTTCCCGCGCTACGACACGTTCTTCGGATCCCGAATCGGTGCGTTGCTGCGCGGATCGGAAGCGGCGACAGCTGACACGCTCGACCCGCGCTCGATGGCGCTGTGGTTCGCCATGGACAGGTGGGACGCGGTGGCGACTGCGTTGCCAAGTTGCGAGGTATTGCTCATCAACCGGTGGACTCTCTCAAACGCCGTCTACCAGGGCGCCAGAGCCACTGACCCCGCCGACGCAGATGGCATATTCGACTGGGTGCTCGAGCTGGAGATGGACCGCCTCAGCCTGCCGGTCCCAGCGCTCACCGTTCTTTTCGACATCAGCGTCGCAACGTCGATGAAACGCGCTGCCCATCGTGCTGCAGCGACAGGGGGCATGCCAGACGTGTACGAATCCCACGAAACGCTGCTGCGAGCATCAAGGCGCTTGTACCAACGCGCTGCCCAGCGCGGTCATGGGGTAATCCTCGATGTCGAAGGAAAGTCGCCAGACCAGGTTCATCTCGAGGTGATGCAACTGGTTGACAGAACTCTGGCCTGAAGCTGGACGGCAGTTCAACCCAAGGTGGAGCAACCGTTAGGGACGGCGTTCACGATGGTCCCGCGCCGCACCCTCGAGCGGCTCGACTTCGAGCACGAGGCCATCGATCGATGCGACCCGCAACGGTGAACCCGCTGCGATTGGCGTCGAGCGGTTCGTGCGAGCCCGCCAAGGAGCACCCTTCACTTCCACGACTCCATCCGGCGAAACGTCAGTTCTGGCAGTTCCCAACTCTCCAACCATCGACTCTCGCCCAATAGTTGGCGTGGCAAACCGGGTGCGGATCATCGTGGGCATGCCACCGACCATGAACACCACGATCATCACCACGACAATGGCAGCCCACCAGAGCGGTACAGAGACGCCAGTGCCAAACAAGAGCAGCGAGCCAGCCGCAAGGCCGACCGTTGCCACACCTGTCCAGAAGCGTGGTTGGCCAGCCTGCACGTCGATGGCAAAGGCCAGGAATGAAGCGACCACGAGAAACGCACCGACCGGCCTCGTGGGGAGCACGCCCAAGCCATACGCGCCAAGCCCGGCACAGATCACCGCAACGCTCGCGGCAACCCCCACACCACCGGTAAAGAATTCAAAGACCGCCAACGCCAGGCCGATGGCTAGGAACAAGAACGTGATTCCAGGGTTGGCCATGTTGTGCAACAGCTGCGCCAGGAGGCCCAACCTCTGAAACCGCACCGTTCGCAGTTGCGCAATTTCTCGTCCGTTCGCTTGTTTCGTGGGATCGCCGGCGGTATCGAGGATTTGACCGGCGAGCGTCTTGCCGTCGAGTTGCCCGATGAAGTCGGCGAGGACCGGCGCCTGAACATCGGCCACCTTGGCCTCAATGGCTTGCTTTGCATTCATCGGCCGGGCGCCAGGTAGCTGAACTTCGACCTTGCCACCAACACCGACGAAGTCCGCTGCCGCCAACAGTTCGACCGACTGGCCGCGCGCTCGGGCTCCGGAAGGGCCAACCCACACAGCCACAGGCACATGCCCGGGGCTCTGCATGGCCTTGGTGACCTCTGCCATTTGTGACTCGGAAAGGAAGGATCCTGGCGAGTTGAGTTGGATAACCACGGCTTGTGCTCCGTCGAGAGCCGCCTTGCGCAGCGATGAAACGACGAAGTCTGCTGTGACCGGATCGATTCGCCCTTCAACCTCCAGAATGTCCACGAAAGGACCTTCAGGCCGGTCCCCGGAGTCAACGACGGCCGGCGAAACCGTCGAGGACGACGGTGTTTCCGTTTGCCCGGGCTGCGGTTCGGTTGCCACGGCAGACGGCAAGAAGGACAGCAACGCTGCCGCACCAACGCAAACCGTGGCTAGTGTGCGCGTCAGCCACACGCGCACGGTTCGATCGGTCTGGTCCTGAAAACGGGAGGGCTGATCGGAGGTTGAGAGGGTGTGGTCACATCGCATGCGACCCCCATTCTTCCGTGACTCAAGACTCCTCGTCGTCGCCGGTAAGGGCGGCGTGGGAAAAACAACCGTGGCAGCCGTCACTGCGGCCGCCGCGGCCGCTTCTGGAGCCCGTACTTTGCTAGTGGGGCTGGACTCGCCTGCCTCGCTGTGCGCTCAGTTCGGCATCGACACGTTGGCCGAGAACCGTGTTCAACTCAGCGAGCGGCTCGACGCACAGATGCTGACGGCCGACCGAGCCTTGGCCGACTGGCTGGTCGACAAACGACTCGGTCGCCTCGCGGACAAGCTCCGTGGATCGGGGGCGTTGGACATCATCGCCACGGCCGTTCCGGGCATCGCGGACATCCTGCTACTGGGCAGGATCAAGGCGCTTGTGAACCAGGGCGATTACGACCTCATCGTCGTTGACGGACCTGCCTCTGGGCATGCCGTCACTATGCTCCACACAGCCACCGGCCTGCGTGACTCCGTATCTGTTGGGGCCATCCGTCAACAAGCCGACGACGTTGCCACCATGCTGGCCGACCCCGTACTCACGCAAGTCGTGTTGGTGACGGTTCCCCACCAGACTCCTGTCACCGAAACGATCGAGACCGCCTTCGCTCTGGAAGATCGCGTGCATGTGCGACTCGGACCGGTCATCGTGAACCACGTCGAGCCTTGTGTCGCCCGAGCAGTGAAGCCCAACGCTCTTGACGACCCACTGCGTCGGCTGGTGGAGGACCGTGCGGTGCGAGAGTCCATCCAGGCCGAAATGCTTGAGCGCCTCCGTGCAGAACTTCCGCTGCCGTTGTTGGAACTCCCTGCGGTGTGGCATCCGTCGGCTGTTCAACGACGACAGACGTTGCAGCAGGTGTTAATCGACTTCGACAGGTTGTCTCGGGTCAGGCCGGACCAAAGTCGGACGCTTCGCCCCGCAGCACCTCCCGAGGCACGTTCATGACCGTCACCGACCCTTTCGGGAGTCTTGGTCGGCCGCACCGCCCTAGTCGGAACGACGCGGAGCTGTCTTCATTGTTCTCCTCGGCCCGGGTCATCGTCACAGCAGGGACCGGTGGGGTTGGTAAAACGACGCTCGCGTCAGCGATCGCGCTCGCTCAGGCGCAGGGCGGGAGGCGTTGCGTGGTGATCACCATCGACCCCGCCAAACGTCTCGCCGAAACCCTCGGCCTGGAGACCCTGGACAACACGCCGCAGCGCGTTTCCTTAGCTCAACCCATGCCGAAGTCGCCTTCGGACAAGATGGACTTACCGGCGTTCCGGCCGATCACGGGAGAACTTTGGGCCTGCATGTTGGACACCAAGGCAACCTTCGACGACGTCATCCGTACACACGCACGACCAGATCAGGCGGAAGCCATCTTGGCCAATCGTCTGTACACAAACATTTCTGGGACACTGTCGGGAACCCAGGAGTACATGGCTGCCGAGAAGGTCCAGCAACTTGTACACGACAATCGTTTCGATGTCGTTGTAGTGGACACTCCACCGGCCGCGAACGCGCTCGACTTCGTGACGGCACCTCGCCGCCTGGTTCGATTTCTCGACCACAGCTTGTTCCGACTGGTCATTGCTCCAGGAAAGGGTGCCTTTCGATTCGTTTCCGCAGCGGCGCAAGCGGTGCTGAAGCCGCTCACGCAGGTCATTGGCGGGGCTGTCGTTTCGGATGCCATCGAATTCTTCCGGCTCTTCGATGGCCTCGAAGCGGGGTTCCGGGAACGTGCTGCGGCTGCGTTGGAAATTCTGACGGACCGCTCGACTGCTTGGGTCCTTGTGACGACTTCCGAGACCGAACCCCTCTGTGCGGCGGTGATTTTTGCCGAACAGATCAGTCAGACCGGAATCACCGTCGATGGTGTGATCATCAACCGGGCCGAGCCGTTCTACGACGACCTCCCGACGGCAGTGTCAGGGAAGTCAGCTCACGTGCGGGCCGTGAACGAGATCCTTGCTGACCACGTTGCCAGACAAGACCGGGATACCTCCGCGGCCAAAACATTGCGCGACGCGTTGCCGGCACCGGTGGTTTCTCTGGTCAACCGATTCGACCCTCGGCTGGACGAGGCCGGAGCGCTCGCTGTGCTGGCTGCCCTCTGGTGAACCGGGCGCTATTCTCGACGGCCATGCCCACCGTCTTGATCTGCAGCGACGCCCCCTGGGTCCACGACGAGATCCGTGCTGCCATCCCCGGGGGTGACACCGTCATCCGCAGCGTCAGTGCCGGGCGGGCCGTGCGTGACGTGGTTGCCACCGAAGAACCCGACCTGGTCATCCTCGACATGCAGATCTCCGACATGGGCGCCATTGCGGTCACCTACGACCTGCGCCTCGAGGCTTCGGGTGGCCGGTCGCCAGAGGTCCCAATCATCCTGCTGCTCGATCGCAACGCCGACACCTACCTGGCGCAGAAGTGCGACGCCGACGGCTGGCTCATCAAGCCGCTGGACCCAATTCGCGTCCGCAAGGCGATGCGAGCCGTCCTCGCGGGCGAACGGTACGAAGATCGCCCGCAACCAGGCGACGCGTCAACCAACTACCGAGCCACAGCAGACTCCACCGCTCGCTAAGCCACCGCTCCGCCACCAGTCATACCCGAAGGCGACCAATGGTCAATCGAGGTTGGCCAAACTGGTTCGCTCCTGCAGGTCGGTCAGCTCGGCATATAGGCCGCCCGCTGCGATGAGTTCGTGATGGGTACCGGTCTCGACGATCCGTCCGCTCTTCATCACGATGATTCGGTCTACGTCACGCACCGAGGCGAGCCGATGCGAAATCAGAATCACCGTACGTCCGCGGGCCACTTCGCGCACTCGTTCGAACAACAGGTATTCAGACCGCGCGTCTAACGCGGCGGTCGGCTCGTCCAACAGCAGCACGGGCGCATCCCGGTAGAACGCTCGGGCCAAAGCGAACCGCTGCCATTGCCCTGAGGAGAGGTCGACACCTCCGTCGAACTGGGCAGCCAAGATGGTATCGAGGCCGTGGGGGAGCGCATCAATCACCGAAGTGAGTCCGGCAGTTTCAATCGATGACTGAACGCGCCGAGGATCGTCGCCCTTCGACACATCGCCCAGCGCGATGTTGTCACGTGCGCTCAGCGCAAACCTCGCAAAGTCCTGGAAGACCGTCACGGCATGGCGCGTGCGGTTCGGGCCACTGAGCCGAGCCAAATTGACCCCGCCGACCGATACTGCGCCAGCCGTGGGCGAATAGAGGCCGGCAATCAATTTCGCGAGTGTGGTTTTTCCCGAACCATTTTCGCCGACCAGGGCAACGACCTGCCCGGAGTTGATGTGAAGGCTGACGTCTTGGACTGCATCTCGGGTCTGAGCTGGGTAGCGGAAACCAACGCCGTCCAGATCGATTGAACCGGTCGGCATGAGAGGCCTTTCGGATTCCGCGTCACCGTGGCCGGCCGGGTCCTGAGCCGATACTTTTGGCTCGTCGGAAAGGAACCCAAACAAGTCGGCAAGAAACAGACGGTTCTGCTGCACCACAGAAAGAGCGGACCGCATGGTGGACATCCGAGAGGTGAGTTGTTGTACACCGAGGACCACTGCCACCGCTTCATCGATCGTCAGTGCACCTGTGGTTGCTTTCCAGGCAATGAGCGACATCGCCGCAATCGTGACGATGACGGTGGCGGCCGCGGTGAAGATGGAACGGATGGAGCGGGCCTTGACCATCGCGGCCAGTCGATCGATCCGCTCCTGCTGCAGTGCCTCGTGACGAGCTTCGAAGGTTGGTCGCAACCCGTAACCCTGCAGCTCAGGAGCCATCTTGCGTTCCGTCAGCACGTCTCGGAGATACTGGGTCCGTCGTCTCACCGCTCCGACACCCTCTATATACCGATAGTAAGCGTGCGCATCAACGCGACTGGAAATGAGCAGCGGTACCGCACCGATCAAAACCATTGGCATGATCTCCGGAAGAATCGTCGAAACGAAGGCTCCAATTCCGACCAGCCCGATGATGCTCGCCAGCAAACCCGAGGCAGCCCACACCAGTTCCGCTGGCCGTTCGACACCGTCCTTCGACAACCGTTCGAGCCTGTCATGAAATGTCGGCTCGTCGAAGTGCTCAAGCGGCGCAGTCCGCAGCCGCTGGAGCACTTTCGCGTATGTGTGACGCGTCAGCATCTCCACTGCGAGCGGTCTGATGAACATCTGGACAGCGCCCACTGCTGCGACCGACGCGGCGAGCAGGCCACTCACGACAATTGTGAGCATCAACGGCCGCGTGAACTGTCCGCCGCTCGCCCCGATTCGAAGTTGAGAAAGCAACCGTTTCACCAACGCGAGTTGACCAATGGTGGCGAGTGTCAAAACAAGGTCAAGCGCCAAGCCAACGAGCACCTGCGGACGCGCACCGTCCCACACCAATCGGTAGGTCTGACGCAGGTTCGTCCCAAGACCGGCGAACAATCGCCAAACAGACAGAATGGGCTTCATCCCTTGTGCTTCAACGCGAGAGGGCCAGCTAGCGACGACCGAGTGCCTTTGACGTATTGCTGGCGGCGCATCCAGAACCGTGCCGCACGTAGCGGATACGGTCCGGTGAGATCGGGAGCGAAGGCAGTTATGTACTCATCCGGCGAAAAGGTACGGGTGACAATCCCGCGGACGGACCGAGTCCGTGTCCCGGGCACAACGAGGTCAAGTTTGCAGAACCGTTGTGCGCGCCTCCACGACACCCGACCACCCAACCGGTCTTGTTGAGGCGCGAGACGGCGCAGGGTCCATGCTGCTAGCGGTTCTGGCTGCAGCTTGACGGGCGGGGGAGTCTGCCCCAGCAGGCCGCACACATACCTGATGGCATCGTCGAACACGGCGTCCCAACGATTGTCGCGAACAATCTGCATGAATCGATCCCAATCGACCAAAGGATCCTGAAGTGCGCGCCCCACTTCGAGCACCTGCAGGAGGTATGCGTGGTTATCTTTTGCCGAATTAATAAGCGCGTGTATCAATGCGGTTGTCGTGTCGAGGCATCGAACGGACGCCCCTGCGCGAGTCTTGGTCGGAACCGTAGATTGCCAAACGGCATCCAGCCGGCTGTGACTCAGCCGCAGCGTCATCGGGTTTGCGTGGATCTCCACGAGCAGCCGGCCTCCGGTGACCGGGATGTCGGGTAGGACCCCGATTGACATGAGGTGGCCCGCATGGCCGCAAAGGGCATTGTCCGGTTCCAGTGCTCGAAGGAGGCGATCTGTGCCGCCAGGATCGGCTGGATCGAGAAACAAGTCGATGTCGGAACAAGGGCGAACAGAGGGGTCCGGTGCAAACCAGCGTTCGGCGTTGATAACTCCCTTAACGACCCCTATCTCCACATCGACAGAAGCTGCAATTGCGGCTACCCGGACAAGTTCCTCTTCGGCGATTCGGTATCGGTGACGGGCATGCAGGTCTGACGCAGCAATGTGTTGCCGGTCCGCTCCCGGAACCGCAGCCAACTTGTCCCAGAGCATCGGTACGAGCCGATGTTCGTGAGCCGCTTCGAACAAAGACGGTCCGAATCTCCCGAGCCAGCCCTCGCCGTGATCGCGGCCACGCTCGAGCGCGAGGTCAACCAACGCGCCAATCGGACCTTCCACGATCTCAAATGTATCGGGCAGGTAGTGGTGAACGCGTTCACGGGTCCACAACAGCTGCAAAACTCCGGGTGTGAAGGTCGCTCTGGTCGAATCCACTGCACTGTGGAACGAGGCGATTCACGCCGTGTTACGCGAGGCCGGTGCAACCATTGCTATACAGGTCGCTAGCGAGTGGACAGTTGGATCATGTGAATCCCTCCTAGGCGGTTCCGAGCCCGACGTGCTCGTGGGCCGCGGCGCAACACTTTCCGCAGTTCATTTGCGTCACCCTCAGGTTCCGCCCGTCGACCTGGACCGGGCACCGGCCACTAAGCCTTTGCTTTGGCTGGCCAAACAGCTTTCGACGCCCAGCCAGAGTGCCTGTGGGACAACCACCTCGGCTGTTTTGCCGAAGCAGCCTTGGCTCGCCCCGTTAATAGCCGTCATGCCACCCACGGAACGCGAACTCGCAATAGTGCGCGGCATTGCAGCTGGTAAGTCCAACGTCGAGCTCGCACGAGAGCTCGGAATCGGTCAGTCGACTGTGACCACCCACCGACGACGGCTCTACAAAAAGTGGGGTGTCCACACTGCCGGTCAGGCCGTCGAGACAGCCCGTGCCAGAGGACTTCTGAACTCCGCAACTATCTCGGGTAGCGAACAACGTCGCGTCCGGGAACCTGTCGGCCGGGCTAAAACGTCGATGCTTGCAGACGGGGAAAGAATGCGATGACCAGGGTCTCGGTAAACGGCAGAACTCTGGTTGTTGTCGGTGCGAATCCACTCATTGCACTCGGCGTGGCGACGCTGCTGCACGAAGCTGACCTTCCGGGTGTTGGATCAATCGTCGTCCCCGAAGGCTCCCGTCGCCGAACGCCAGGTGAAACTCACTCGACGCGAGCCACCTCTGCGAAAACAACGGAGGCCAGCATTACCGTGCTGTTGGACGACGCGGACAGCGGGTTCGGCGTTTCGTTGCGAATGGTACGTAGGGGTCACCCCATCGTGCTGGTGACCGCCGCATCACAGCTACCCAACGAACTATCCGAGGCGCTGCGAAAGGGTGTGATGTGGCTCGTGGCTCCAGCGCACGGATTTTCGGCCGTGCGCGAAGCAGTCGTTGCGGTGATGAACGGCGTGCCCGGATGGAGCGTCACCCAATTGCTCGATGCTCTGTCCGTGTCGCAGAGTTCCGTCGAAGGTTCGTTGCCACAGGTGACACCCCGAGAATTGCAGTTGCTCAACCTCATGCGCACGGGCGCAGGGAACAAATCGATCGCCGCCGAAATCGACGTGACAACGAAAACAGTCGAGGCGCTGCAGCGCGTCCTGTATCGAAAATTGGGGGTCCGAAACCGCCACCAGGCGGTGCAGCGCTGGACGGAAAGCACCGCGTCAGGGTAACCCTGGTTGCTTGCGCACATTCGGGCAACTCAGGAAGAGGCGCTTTCCGAAGAACTTTCGGTTTATTCAGGCGTGCCTGAAGAGTTGGTCGAGTTGGTCCGCGACGCGATGGATGCAGCCCGAATCGTTGCTCGAGAGCTTGGGGAGCACCAAGCGTTGAACCGGGATTCGCCCCGCAAGGTCTGCGCAATGCCCAAAGTCTGCCCGGAGCCGTTCCGGATCCGTCCACCCAACCAGCCGCTTCACTGGAAGAAGGGCCGTGAGCGCCTCGGAGCCGGACACGGTGTGAAGTTGTGGGCGGTCGATGTCGTCGTCGACCACCGTCAACACGATGCGGGCGGGCATGACCCCCTCGTAGTCCGGATCGCCGCCGGAGCGGACTGCGACACGCCAATCAATCGTTGAACGTTGTGTCGCTCCAGGCATTTTGGAGAGTTCATCGACCAGCATCTGGCCGACAGCGTTCTCCCAAGTGCGGATCCGCATCTCGAGCAGGCCAGGTCGGACAGGAAGTTCGGGGTCGACCACGCTGACGTCATCAGCCACCAATCTGTTGCCCGCGAGAATGAGTAGGGCTGTTGCGACGGTCTTGCCAGCACCGGATACTCCCCCGATCAACACACCCTCGCCATCAACATCGACTGTGTTCGCATGAAACGCTGCTCGACCTTGCAGTTCCACGGCGGCCGCGAGCATCGCTCCTTGAGCGAGAACCGGGATCCACTCAAGCCATTCATCCCGGTCGGCAGCCGCGATGACCCTGATTGGCGACTGCGAAACGTCAAGGGTGAACTGCACCCCGACGGCGCCATACCGAACCACAACACTTGGACCATCGATGGTTCCTGCGATCTGCATGTTGCGGTCGGCATAGAGCGGTCGGGTAGCACCGACACTTCGTTGATCGTGGTCTTCCGGCCTTCGGACGGTCTCGGGCTCCGGCCGGCCAGACTTATGGATCGTGGTGAGCAACGTCAAGTCTGGAACCGCGTCAGCGGCTCGCAGACAGGGAAGTCCGAAGTCAGCCCGAACCCGGAGTCCGTGCACCCAGATCGACCGACTCACGTAATCCACCACTACTCCCGTACGGGAAACAGACGATTACCGTTGTCCCGTTGTGCCCTTCAGAATACCGGTATGTCAACCAAGCAGCCATACACCGCCCCAGCCGTTCAAGAAATCGGCTCGGTCGCTCAGACCACCCTCGCCGCTAGCCCGAAGTCCTTCGCCGACCAGGCCATCCCAGCAGGCCAGCCGCTTACCAGCTCCTGATAGCTCAACGCGTCGAGGCCAACCAAACTGCCTGCAGCAGCAAGAAGGTCTGCGACCAGACTTCGTGCGGATTAGCAGTCAACCAATGGTTCTTGAGTAGCTTGCCGTTTATAGCGTCGTCTTCGATTTGCCCGTCCCAGTGACGGGCAAATTCGCGCGCATGGTCGTTGAAGTAGACGGACTGCATGTAGCGCTTGTCCGTCCGCCGGAGTATCTCCACTGGAAGATGCTCCGCGAAGTGACGCCGGAGCACACGATGACGATTCCGGAGGTCATAGTCCGGAGTGAGGTCGTTCACCGCAGCCACGAAGCTCGGGTCCATCAACGGCGCGCAATACTGCTGGCCAGCCCAATGCATGATTGCTGTGATTTGGTGGAGCGCAAGCGTTGAACTTGAAAGTTGTGCATAGTACGAGGCGTAACGGCTGCTTCGGAGTGGTTCCCGGCCATACGTCTCACCGATTCGCCGAACGAATCGTTTCGCCTCTTCGGCCTCGATCCATTCCCCAACCATTCCTCCACCTTTCAGCATTGCCCTCCGCCTCACAATCGAGGGCCCGACCGCATGCGCCAAGTTTCCTGCGGTAGCCTTGAGCTGTCCCCGTCTGAGCATTTCCGCCGCTCGAAAGACCCCGGCGATACGACGAGGCCCCATCACTTCATCGCCGCCCTCGCCGGAGAGAACCAACCCCGGGGGGATCGATCGGAAGACATCCGAGCAAGCAACCACAGGCGCCGGCCACACGACACCCAGCTCGTTGAGTCCCCTCTGTGCTGCAGGGCCAAGGAGGTCGAACTCGGTGGTGACTATTTCGCGGTGCCCAGGCCCGAGCTTGAGGAATTCGAGCATCAGGCTCTGGAAATCGTTCTCATCGGTCTCCGGAAGCAGCGGGTAGCGGAAGGTCAGTGGGACCGGAGCATCGTGGTCGGTTCGATCGCAGGCAACCACCGCTGCTGACAAAACAAGCGATGAGTCACACCCGCCAGAAAACTGGACATAAACCGGCCGGTCATCTAGTCGCAATGCAATCTGGTCGACGAGTACTTCGAACAAAGAGCCCCTGGCCTTGTTTCGGGCGCGCGTGCTGGGGTCCAACTCTGGCGGACGAACCAGCTTGCCAAGGGTCGACACGTCAGTGAACAGAGGAAAATTCCACCGGATGGTGGACTGGTCGGCGGGAAGAATATTGGCTTTGGGGTTCAACGGCAAGGGCATTCCATGCTCATTCTCGCCGACGCGTAGGCTGTTCGAATGTTTGAACAAGTCTGGCGGCTACAGACCGACTTGATTACATGGGAGCGAGTCGACGAGTCCGTCATCGTCTTCGACCTTCGCAATTCCACCTACCTGTCTATTGACGGGTCAGGAATCGTCGTATGGGAGTCACTCTCCCGTGGTGCAGACATGAACGAATTGATCGGTGTCGTGACCGACAGATTCGACGTGAACGCAGATACGGCGCGCACCGACATCGGCCGATTTCTCGCCGAGTTGGCACGCCGCGGAATAGCAGCCCCATCAAACGCCCCCAACTGACCGTAAGGATTCAGACGCTTGCCGCCTTCAAGGCATCCCTGAGTTCCACGCCGAGTTGCCGATTGCGCCGACGTTCGGCCCACGGGACAGTGAGCGCTGACACGGGCAGTGCATCTGCGCAAGCTGCCGATCCTTCGAAGGCAGATCTCGTGAGAGGACTTCCAGCAGTAGGGGGGCACCTTTGGGCCTTTATCAACACGCTGGCTGCCTGCACGCCCGTGAACCGGGTGACCAATACCTCGTCGGCGGAGCGTGACAGGCGAACCACCATCACAGCCCCCACAGGAACGCAATGCCGTGGCGTCGTTGGCGGACGCACGACAATTCGACCGTCTGAATGCCGTTCGGAGCGGACAAGCCCGGGGAGGACCGCAAGCCAGGGTGTTGTTGGCCGCAAACGAAGCTCTTGAACTCCAGCGTGCACAACCGGAATACCATCAACGCCTATCGATACTGCGCATACGTCTTCGGCAAGGAGGGGGATACCCGCGCTGCCGAGAAGCGCAGCAACCGACGACTTGCCGCCTCCTCGATCTGCTACAAGCAGTACTGCGCGGCCATCGATGTTCACCGCTGTTGCGTGAAGCACAAGGGCACCACTGAGCATCGCGACAACCCCTACTGCAGGTGAAACCAACACAGAAGCCAACCGAAGCGCGCCGGTCGTGTGGGCCATCAGATGCAGGGTTCGAACAGATCCGTCGGGGACGATGTTGAGCGAGGCACTCATGAACCCGGGCCAATTGATGAGGTGCCCGGTTGCCGTGGAGCGCACCTGCATGGTCGCGATCCCGTTTTCGTCCACAGACTGGGCGACCAGGCTGCCCGATGCTGAATCAGGGAGCTGGGGAGCGACGCTCCGTTCGACGGTGCATCGGACTTCTGCTGGATGCTGCGAAGGGCGGGCCGAAAGTGTCCATGGGCTGGCGACAACGAAACCGTGCAAGGACACCGCCGTCGATTGAGTCATTCCGCAGGCTTTCTTCCAAGAATCGGGTCGGCGAACTCGGCCATCTGGGCGATGTGGCTAGGGGCTTCCCCGACGGACTCGCCCATGACATCGATCCAGGCATGTGCCGTTTGATGAGCGGTCGACGCGTCCATGCCGATGCGTAGCGTTGCAGCGACTCCCATCCGGTTGAGGAGAGTCCATGACGTCAAGGATCGAGGAAGGCACACCAACTCGGCGGGAAGCGCGCCTGCTGCAGCGCGAACGCCCGACACCACCTGGCGAGCAATCGGGAGGACGGAATCGACCTCGGTCTGAGCTGACGGGGTCGTCGGCTCGGCCAAGGGCCCTCCCAGTCGGCGAGCGAGTGCAGTTGCCGACTTGATTCCTCGACGCCGAGCGACAGTTCGGAAGATGGGGGTGAGAACGAGAGCGGGAACGAAGACCAGTTTCGAACGACGCGGAAGGCGTCGAAATGCACGGACCCTCAGCCGAAATCTCCTGAAGCACTCCACACAACAAAGACTACGGCTGTCACACCGTCGTCCCGGTCACTATGTCCGAGGTGAGATCGCACGGACGGTGGCGAACGAGCAGAGCGAACTCACGTTCTGCAGAGCTGTCGCAACGTCCTCCAAAGCGTCGCCGCACCGATGTGCAGGCCGCCTTTGTCGCAGCCGGGTAGGGGATATTTTCCCAGGTGAGGGCACTTCTGTTGACCGCCAGCGAACGAGGTCACCATGGTTGGTGAATTCGTGCCCATGTGACGTCAAGGACATTGGATTACAGAAGTGCGCTGCTACTCTCGGTGGCGCATGAACTCGCGTTCACTTCTGATTTCTCTCTCCAAGGAGCACCAAGAATGACACCGACGTCCTCGTCGACCAAACGTCCGCTAGCCCGTCTCCGGAAACGGACGGTTTTGTCAATGCTTGCCGCTGCTGCGGCGCTTGGTTCAATCGTCGGATCCGGCGTCGGCTCTGCGCAGGCGGCGGTTGATGGGACCATCAGGGTGGATGGTCGTGCGTTTCGTGATTTTGGTCCGATGAAGTGGGGTACGAATGCGTCGTTCTTCTTGCATCCGTATTACTTGAATGCCCAGTTGGCGTCGCGTGGTAGCCAGGCGACGGAGTTCATGCGGTTCCCGGGTGGTATTGCAGCACAGGATTGGGGTTGGGCGTCGTGTGAGTTGTCTGCAACGCCTGGGGCGGTTACCTATGGCACGCCGTGTTACCCGACTGCGAAACGTAATTTGACGACTGATCCGTTGATTCGTACGTCAGAGTTTTTCAAGTGGTCCAACAGTATGGGCACCGATCAGTTGGTGATCACGCTGAATGCGAATGCCACGATGAAAGAAAACGCTGCGTTGTTGGCGTTTTCCAATGGCACGGTGACTGATACCCGGGTGATTGGTGTTGATCAGTTGGGTGTCGATTGGAAGACGGTTGGGTTCTGGGCTCAGAAGCGCGTTGATGCTGGTGTTGTTGCACCAATGGGTATCAAGACGTGGGAGTTCGGTAACGAGACCATGGGCGGTAAGGGTCTGGCTGGTTGTCTGGATTTCGGGTGGGAAACAGTCTGGACGTGCAACTCCGTCGAGTTCTACGAAGGCATCGGTACTGGTGCAACCCGCCGGAACGGGTACGCAGAAACCAAAACACTCCTCAAGACCATCGACCCCACCATCAGGGTCGGCATACCTGGAACTCAGGGTGAACTGAACACAGCCAATCCGTGGATGCAGCCCCTGTTCAACCGGGCCGGCACCGATATCGATTTCCTCATCGTTCACACCTACTACCAGTACAGCCCGCCACCAAACACACCGGCCGGCAACGCCACCATCCTTGCTTTTCCTGAAACCAAGCTCCCCGAGCTCGACCAGCAGCTCTCCGTCCTTGAAGCAAATGCAGGAATCACGCGTAAAACTCCGGTGTTGATGTCGGAGTACGGGCTGACCTCCGAAGGCTGGCAAGAACAAACTGGTATGCGTCTCAACCAAATCATGAACGCAATGATGATCGGGGACTCCATCGGCCAGATGGGCCTCAACGACCGATTCATCGGCTCGAACCAATTCACCATGTACTACGACTACTCATTCGGTAACGAGTTCGGACTCATGGGCTTCAAAGACGCCAACTACCAAGACGCCTACCGGTACCCCACCTACTACGCCATGGCCCTCTGGAAACGATTCGGCACCACCATCAAAGGTGTCGCCACCACCTTTAACGCCAGCACAGACCTCTCCATCTACGCCGGCCAAAAAAACGGCAACACCACCCTCATGGTCATCAACAAGACCAACACAGCCAAAACCGCCACCATCAGCATCGACGGCAAAACCATCCTCAGCGAATATGCCGACACCTTCGCCGGCACCAACATCAACGACACACTCCCCACCTACAACGGCAAAGTCGTCCCGAACAACGACTTCTCCGACGCACCCGGCACCACCACCAACCGCGGCGGCGCAACCAGCTACAACCGCAGCTTCCCCCCAGCATCCATCACCCTCCTTGAACTCGACACCGGCACCAGCACAGCCACAACAACCAGCACCACAACAACCAGCACCACAACAACCACAACCACAACTCCGCCGCCTCCAGTTTCGCCCTTTGTGGCCTTTAGCCCTGCTCGTCTCATGGACTCCCGCCCAGGAGAACAGACCGTAGATACGCAGATGGCAGGTACCGGCCTGTTGCAGGCTGGCACCACTACGCAACTCCAACTGATCGGCCGGGCAGGCATCCCAGCCGATGCCAGCACCGTGTGGCTGAACGTGGCCGTCACCCAGCCAGCAGCTGCTGGATTTCTCACCCTGTTCCCGTGCGGAACGACGCTTCCCACATCGTCGAACGTCAACTTCTCTGCCGGGATGACCATCGCCGCCTCTGTCCCAGCTGGGGTCGGAGCCGGAGGCAAGACGTGCATCTACGCCTCGGCCACTACCCACGTCGTCGTCGATGCGTCCGCGTACTCGAGATCTGTACCTTTCTTCACCTCAACAACTCCGGCACGCCTCATGGACACGCGCGCCGGCCAGTTCACCATCGACGGCCAATTTGCCGGCATAGGCATCCGGCCGGCGGGGTTCACCACGGAACTCACCATCGCTAACCGAGGTGGCATTTCGGCCACCCCCAACGCGGTTGCACTCAACATCGCAGTCACCGAGCCGACAACTGCCGGTTTCGTGACGGTCTACCCCTGCGGCTCTCCGCTGCCGTTGGCTTCGAACCTGAACTTCGTCGCCGGCCAGACGATCGCAAACTCGGTGGCAGCCCGCCTGGGAACCGCCGGAAAAATCTGTGTCTATTCATCGGCCCAGACTCACATCGTGGTCGACGCCAATGGCTACTACCCATCAACTTCGCCCTACACCGGCCAGGTGCCCGCACGGTTCCTCGACACCCGCCCAGGACAATTCACCGCAGATGGACAACAGGCCGGCGGCGGACTATTGGTTGGCGGAACAACTCTGGAGCTGACCGTCGGAGGCCGCAACGCGATTCCGGCAAACGCCTACGCAGTGACGCTCAACCTCGCTGTTACCCAACCAAGCAGTGCCGGATTCGTCACGATCTATCCGTGCGGGACAGCCCTGCCACTGGCATCCAACATCAACTTCAACTCAGGTGACACCATTTCCAACGCCGCGATGGCCCGTTTGGGCGCGAGTGGCAAGGTCTGCCTGTATTCCTCGGCCACAACTCATGTTGTGGTTGACATCAACGGCTACATCCCATAGGTCGACTTGAGCGGAAGACAGACCGCTCAAGGCCTCGCTCGTCCATTGGCATCCTCACGCACCGTGAGGATGCCATCATCATTTTTGAGTTTGGTCCACATAATTCCCTTACATCCTTAACCTGAGAAGCTCATAGCGGCCTCGCACAGTGGTCTCATGAAAAAGCTCACAACCCTCGTTCTGACGGCTTCGCTCGTTGCGCTCACTCCCGCCGCTGCCTTTGCGGACTCCGACTCGCGGAAGTCATCGACGAAATCGTCGTCTGAGCAAGCCAGCCCAGCGCTCGAGTCGGTTCTGAATTCCAGCGATGCCCAGCAGGAGAAGCAGGCACAGACAGCACCTGACAACCTTGCAGCGATCAAGGCCCGCTCCGCCGAAGCGATTGCCAAGCGCCAGCGTGACCTCGCAAGCTGGTCGGCCAAGGTCATTTCGCAGACAACGGACTGCGGCCAGAACGCTGCCTCACTCACTCGCATCGGCGCCACCCAAGCTGGGCTCGTGACCCTTGGGACTTCTATCGCCGCTGCAACAACGCCCGAAGTTGCGAAGCCCCTGTACCAGCAGATCTTCACCCACCAGCGCGTCTACCTGGTCGTCTCGCCGGCAGTGCACCTATCACTGGCCTGCAACAAGCAATGGGCCCGCGGCGCTAAGCAGACCGCCAACATCGCAGAGTTGACCACCAAGATTGCTGCTGCCAAGGCCAAGGGCGTCAACACCGCCGCAGCGGAAGCATTGCTCGCCCAGGTCGCTCCGGTGATCGCAGCCGGTAAGGCGACTTCAGCAGCAGCGAGCGCATCTTTGACTGGGTTAGCCGCCGATCAGGGCAACGAAGCAACCAAAACTGCCAACGCAGCAGCGGTCAATGCAGCCAAGGCGCAGATCAAGTTGGCTGACGCTAGCTTCGACAAGGCGGCCGACCTCCTGAAGCAAACCGCCAAGGCGCTCGGAACCGAATCGAAGTCCGATCACGAATCGGATAAGGACGATCACGAATCGGATAAGGCCGAGAAGAAGGCAGAGCATGCGGCAAAGAAAGCTGAACAGGCCGCCGAAAAGGCAAAACGCGAAGCGGAGCGTGCCAAGGAAAAGGCCGAGCGCGAGGCTGCACGGTCTGCTCGTTCCAAGGGCAAGTCAGACAAGTCAGACAAATCTGACGACTAGTCGGCCGTAGCTCGACCCAGTTCCCCCACTGCTTTGCGCAACAGTTCGAACGAGGTCCCGCCATTGGCGGGGCCTTCTTCGTTCAGCGCCGACCCGGCCTGGCCTGGTTTGGCTTGGTTTGGCCATGCGGTGTTCAAGCTTCATCGGGTTGTCGGGATGGGGGGACTTGAACCCCCGGCCTCCACGTCCCGAACGTGGCGCGCTACCAAGCTGCGCTACATCCCGTGCGCTGGCACTTGCGAAAAGGTTAGCGACTCATCAACGGCGATGAGACGGACACCAGAATTGGCCTTCAGAGGGTTGCGTTGAGCTCCTGTGCTACGAGCTCGGCCACCTGCACGGCGTTGAGTGCAGCACCCTTGCGAAGATTGTCGTTGCTGATGAACAGCACCAGCCCGTTGTCGGCGGTTGGGTCCTTGCGGATACGGCCAACGAAACTGGCGTCGCGGCCCGCAGCCTTGAGCGGCGTCGGCACGTCCTCAAGTTCAACGCCAGGAGCGGAGCCCAGCACTTCGAGAGCTCGGTCGACGGATATCGGGCGTTCGAACTCGGCATGGATCGACAGCGAGTGGCCGGTGTACACCGGCACTCGGACACAGGTGCCCGCAACTTTGAGCCCAGGGATCTCGAGGATCTTGCGGCTCTCGTTGCGCAGCTTCAGTTCTTCGTCTGTGTAACCCAGATCGCCGTCGAAGGTGTCTTCTGAGTAATCGCCTGCGTAGGGAAGCACGTTGAATGCAATCGGCTGGCTGAACTTCTGGGGAGCCGGGATGTCGAGCGCGTCGCCGTGCACAGCCAACTTGGCTGACTCGTCAGCAATCTTGCGAACCTGCGTCTCGAGGTCTGAGACGCCGGCAACACCGCCGCCCGAGACCGCCTGATAGGTAGCCGCTATCACTTTGATGAGCCCGGCTTCGGTGTGGAGTGGCTTGAGCACGGGCATGGCAGCCATGGTGGTGCAGTTGGGGTTGGCGATAATGCCCTTCGGCCGGTTGGCAATGGCGTGAGGGTTGACTTCGCTAACAACCAGCGGCACGTCTGGGTCCATGCGCCAGGCGCTGGAATTGTCGACTACAACGGCCCCGGCCGCTGCAAACTTCGGAGCGAGCGCCTTTGACGTCGAACCGCCCGCTGAAAACAGAGCGATATCGATGCCGGAGGGATCTGCCGTCTCGGCGTCCTCGACCACGATCTGCTTGCCATCAAATTCGATGGTACGGCCCGCGGAACGTGCTGACGCGAAGAATCGCACTTCGGTATACGGGAACTTTCGTTCCACGAGAATGTCGCGCATGGCCTCGCCGACCATGCCTGTTGCTCCGACTACTGCGATTCGCATTGCTGCTCCCGGGTTCTGGAAGGGACCATCCAGTTTCGCGCGCGCGGAGGCGGGCCGGAACAGAATTTCTGTTCCAGTGGCACGGAGTCAGTCGGCGTCGAGTTGGAAGGCCGTGTGAAGCGCCTGAACGGCAGTTTCGACCTGTTCGGAGCGCACGACACAAGACAGCCGGATGGTGGAGGTGGAGATCATCTCGATGTTGACCCCAGCTGCCGCCAACGTTTCGAACATCGTGGCCGAAACACCGGGGTTGGTGCGCATTCCGGCACCGACGATGGACACCCTCGCAACCTCGCGGTCGGCGTCGACCACCCCGGCACCAAGGTCTGAGGCCACCCGTTCGCAGACGTCTAGCGCTGTGTTGAGGTCGGCTTTTGGCACCGTGAAGCTGATGTCGGTTTTTCCGTCGTGGCCGACGTTCTGCACGATCATGTCGACGTTGATGCGGGCATCGGCGAGTGCTCGGAACAGCTGAGCTGCAACGCCTGGCCGGTCTGGGGTGTCAGCGACCGTGACTTTGGCCTCGGACGTGTCGTGGGTGATGCCGGTGACAACGGCCTGTTCCATGGACGGATCCTCCTCGGTGATGATGGTGCCGGGCTCCCAGGTGAAGCTCGACCGCACATGCAGCGGTACTTTGTGGCGGCTGGCGAACTCGACGGCCCGAAGGGCGACAACGCCAGAGCCCGAGCCGGCCATTTCGAGCATCTCTTCGAAGCTCACCTGCTTCATGCGGTGTGCCTTTGGGGCGACGCGCGGGTCGGCCGTGAACACACCCGTCACGTCGGTGTAAATCTCGCAGGAGTCGGCCTTGATGGCCGCACCAAGCGCAACTGCGGTGGTGTCGGAACCGCCCCGCCCAAGGGTTGTGACATCGTTGGAGGTTGAAACGCCCTGAAAGCCAGCGACGACGGGCACCACGCCAGCTGCGAGGGCTTGACGAAGCCGGTCACCCTTGACCTCGATGATCTTTGCCCTGCCGTGCTGGGTATCAGTAACGATGCCAACTTGGCTGCCCGTGAAGCTGGCAGACCGGACGCCTAGGTCCTCGATAGCCATCGCGACAAGCGCAGCGGAAACCCGTTCGCCTGTCGAGAGGAGCATGTCCATCTCCCGAGAATCGCCCTTCACAGGAACGTCGCCCTTTTTCGTCGCCTTCTCAACAGGCCCACTCTGGCTGGTGAGGACAGCATTGGAGAGCCGGATGAGGTCGTCGGTGGTCTTGCCCATTGCAGACACGACAACCACAACCTGGTTGCCCCGCTTGACGGTGCGCGCAACATGGTCGGCTACGGCACGGATGCGCTCGGGGTCAGCAACACTGCTTCCACCGAACTTCTGGACGATGAGGGCCACGGGGATGACACGCTACCAGCGCCCGCCAGAAGGCCGAGCGGTGTGAGCCCGGGCGCGGCCGAACGGTCAACGGAGCGACCCGGGTTGAACCCGAGGTAAGCAAACCAGAAGGCGAATTATCCTCCGGGCTTTGTGGTCGGCTTGGTCGAGGTTGTCTTCGTTGACGGTGGTGCCGTGGTCGGTGGCGGAATGGTGACCTTATTGCCTTGGGGAACGGCCACTGCCTTGAGCGTTGCCGCGGGGCGGAGCACTCCCGAAGTAGGAACAACCTTGGTACTGCCTCCGGGAGCATTTCCAATCAGCGGCGGCGGTGCCCCCTGCCCTGGCCGGGTGGATGCGACCGTTACGCCAGGCTGTGGTTGTGCGCCTGGAACCGTCGTCACGACTGGAGCTGCACCAGTTGGGAGCTGCCCTCCACCGAACACGGGGCGGACCGCTGCCACGTACTGTTCGAGGTTGCTGTTCTCGACTGCTTTGAGAATCGGCGTCGGGTTGGTGGGTCCGCCGCACTGAGGATGAATCTCGTAGTGAAGGTGAGGTGGTGTGCCGACGGCGTTGCCGGTGGTTCCGACGAAGCCGAGCACTTCCCCTGACTCGACGATCTTGTTCTCGTACAGTCCACTTGCGAAGGATACTAAGTGTGCGTAGTAGTAGCAGGTGCCATCGACATCCTTGAGCCATACCCGATTTCCGCCGAGGCGAGCTACGCCGATGCTGTACACGACGCCGCGCTTCGTGGCTACGACAGGGGTCCCCTCGCGGGCGAAGATGTCAACACCTTGGTGCTGGTGCTGGAAGGCGGACCCCATCATTCGGTCTGCCCCATAGGTATCGATGTAGGCGTAAGGCGGTTGCACGGGGAACACGAAGCCTTCGAACGCAACCGGTGCATCGAGCGCACCCAGCAACGCGCTCAACGAATCGAAATCCTTCGTGAGCGCTGCTTGGTCAGCCACCAGCTGATCGATCTCGAACTGACGTGCTTCCTTGATGGCGTTGAATTGCGCTGTTTCCTCCTCCAACGAGCGCGCAGACTGCCGGTACGTCTGGACCAGCGCAGCATCACGCCGTTGTGCTTGCGAAATGAGGTCCGTCCGACGGCGGAGCACGTTGAGGTCTTTTGCCTCAAGGATCAGACGCAGATAGCGGGCCGATTCCCCGGTGTACTGGCGCAAGGCGCGTTGGCGCATCGACACAGCGAGGCGGTCTCGTAGTGCGTGCAGGTTGGCAAGGTCGTCTTGGCTCTGCCGGCCAGAGTTGGTGAGCGCTTCAAGGGAATCCTTCGCTGCATCCACTCGTTTGGTTGCCTCTGCGAGGCGAGCCTGAATGTCGAGAACCCGTTGCCGCTCCCCGGCCGTCAGTTTCGCCAGCTCAGCAGCAAAGGAGGTGCCGATGAAAGGAGACCCATACGTTGAGGCCGAAAACCCGGTCAACGGCACTTCTTCAGGCAGGGCGTCGTCGAAGTTGGCACCGGTCGATGGATCGACCCCCGGGACGAGGAAGAAATCCGTGAGCTCGTTCTCTCGATGCCCCGGAAGAGACGAGCCCGTTGGAATGGTCGAGACCAGCCCATCGGTCGGGATAGTCGATGAGGAACCAGGCGGAATCGAAGAGGTCGCTTCCGATGGAACCGCTGACACAACGATCGTGCTCGACGACTCTGGAAGGCTAGAAGGAGAAGCAACCGAAATCGCTTCGTTGGGGGTGACGAGCGACGGCACAGCTGACGGAATGGCCGATGGCACCGTTGGTGGAGCGGCTGACGGCGTGGGAAGCAGCGCTGTCGTTGAGGTTGTAGCCGCAGGCACTGGGGCAATGGTTGTGGACGTCTCCGCCGGAATCAGTGCTGCCGCACGTGGACCGACGACGAACACAGCGACGAACGCTGAGAGGAACACGGCACGAGCAACGCCCCGCGCGTGGCTAGCAGCCGCGTGGAGAGGGACACGGAGAAAGGCATGGCGGGACGTTCGACGATGGCGCATTACAAGAGCTCGGCCCGGAACAGGCACCCGCCAGCCTACCGGGAGGGGGTTGCACGGTGGTGCGATCCCCTCAATTGCCCAGGGGGTGGACTACCCTGAACCATATGGCCACGTACGAAACAGACGATGAACTTGGTGACTCCCGTGGGCTGCGGGGCCGGGCAATGGTCGTTGCCGGCGGGGTTGTGGCCCTGACGGCGATCGCGGCGCTTGTCGGGTCAGCGGTACGAGACACCGAATCTGCTGCCCCGACGGTGCCCGATGTCACGCTGGCAACGCCGATCGCCACGACCACCGCGACCACCCTTCCGCCAACCACCGTCGCGCCCGAGGCGCTGCCGTGTCCCAACCCCACGGGTGGAAACAACCAAACCCGGGCTTTCCCGCTGGACCCGCCGATGTGCATCGACCTGGCTGCGAAGTACCGAGCAAAAGTCAAAACTGACAAGGGCACCATCTGGATCGACCTTGATCAGAACGCGGCGCCGAAAACAGTAAACAACTTCGTGTACCTGGCGAGGTACAGCTTCTACGACGGGCTCCCTTTCCACCGGGTCATCGGGGACTTCCTCGTGCAGAGCGGTAGCCCAGACGCAAGCGGCGAAGGTGGCCCCGGCTACACAATTCCGACCGAGTCCGGATCAGAAGCGCTACAGCCGGGATCAGTTGTCATGGCTGACCGGGCGAACGGAAGCCAATTTCTGATCATCTCTGGGGCATCGGGCACGGCGCTCAACCCGGCGGATTTTGCCCCGCTCGGCAAGGTCAGCCAGGGCCTGGACGTCGTTCGAAAAATCGATGCGCTTGCAGTCGAGGGCTCTGAGGTCTCTTCGCAGCTGGTGACGATCAAGAGCCTTGAAATTGTCGCCGAAGGCGAAGGCGGCACAGCCGCCACCTCAACGACTGCCGCTGCTCAGTAGCTCACGAAGCGCCGTGGCTCACGAAGCGCCGTAGCTAAAGAAGCGCTGTTGCTAACGAATAGCCCGGCCCATTCCGGGCCGGACTGGAGCAAGCAGGGAATCAGGCTTCTGCTGGCTTGTTGATTGTGACGGAGATCATCTGGACCGGCGTGACCGGACGGTCACGATTGTCGGTCTGAGTCTTCTCGATGGCCGCAACGACCTCGGCTCCGCCCACAATCTTGCCAAAAACAGGGTGACGAGACGCGCCGGGCGAGAACCAGTCAAGGCGACCGTTGTCGACGGTGTTGATAAAGAACTGGGACCCGCCCGAGTTAGGTTGACCCGTATTGGCCATCGACAGCGTGCCTGGTTTGTTTGACAACTTGAAGTTGTCTGGGAACTCGTCGCGGATGCGGCCCTTGGGGCTCTGCCCCGTGCCTGCCTGCGAGCTGAACGGGTCTTTGCTGTGCGGGCACCCGAACTGGATCATGAAGCTGTCAATGACTCGGTGGAAGTGCAGGCCGTTGTAAAAGCCGCTTTCTGCCAACTCGATGAAATTTCCGGCGGTCAGGGGCATTTCACGTAGGAAAAGCTCGACCTCGAAGGTGCCGAGGCTGGTCTCACAGGTTGCGGTGGGGTTCACAGTTGCCATGTCTCAACCCTACTGGCGGGTGCCAGGGTGCTGGAGCAAACTGCGTGTCGTGCTGCAGTCGATCGACCCAGATGACATGTCCGCTTTCCCAACAGACGTTCGACGATGAGCGGAAAGGGAACACCCGCAACCGCGGCGGTGACTAAGGCAGCTGTGCCACACCAATTCCACGAATACACTCACGACCCGGCATCCACTTCATATGCGCACGAAGCATCACTAGCATTGAACATCGAACCGGGACGTGTCCATAAGACCCTTGTTGTTTCCATCAAGGGCGAACAGCGAGATGAGCTGGTCGTAGCCGTTGTTCCATCCAATGCGTCGTGCGACATGAAGCTGGTGGCCAGTGCTGTCGGGGCGCGCCGCGCTGAGATGGCCGACCACAAAGATGCGCAGCGATCGACAGGGTATGTCCTTGGGGGAATTAGCCCGTTGGGCCAACGCCAACGTCTACGAACTCTGATCGATGAGGACGCCCAATTGTGGGAGACGGTTTTTGTGAGCGGTGGACGCCGTGGCCTCGAAATCGAACTCTCACCGGCTGACCTGGCAACGCTCACCGGCGCAACGTTCGTCGCGATTGCGAAACGATGAGCGCCACAGATTGAGTCGGACCAACCTGATGGAACTGCGACCCGATCTACTCGATCGGAGCGTCAGCCTTTTTCCAGGCTGCAAAGCCACCGTCTACGTGCGCCACCGACGCGTGGTCGAAACCCATGTCGAGGAGCGTGGCGGCAGCGAGGGCTGACCGCCACCCACCGCCGCAGAACAGCACAAACTCTCTGTCCTCACCGAAGATGGACCGGTAGTAGGGGCTCTCCGGATCCACCCAGAACTCCAACATTCCCCTCGTCGCGTGCAGTGCACCCGGAATGCGTCCGTCGCGTTCCAGTTCCCGCGGATCACGCAGGTCGACGAAGGTGACACCGTCGGCTCCCAGTTTGGCCACCGCGTCGGGCACAGAATAGGTGCGGATGCGGGCCGAGGCTTCGGCCACCATGTCGAGCGAACGGCGAGTTGCGGGCATGTTGGTGAGGATACCGAATCTCTCTCAATGAGCAAGACTGAAAGCATGGGTAAGCGTGATGAACCGAATATTCCCCGTTGGGTGTTGGTCGGCGTTGGCTTCTTCGTATGGAACATCGTGGTAGTCACCCTCGCGATCCTCATCACCGCAAGGACACAAGGCGAAAACGTTGGAAAGTTCTTCGGCACCGTCGGGTCAGCCATCGCGTTCGGTCCGCCGGCCTGGTTCGTCTGGCGTTGGTACCAACAACACGCTGCACAAGACCGCCAGCAGGTCACGCGGTTTCACCTCGACCACGCAAAACCCACCGACCTGTGTGGAAACTCTGCTCCGCACAGCGCCGTTAACGCCGACGCCTGATAACACTCTGCACGCTTGTATTGCACACCGCCAGCCCGCCGGACCGGTCGTTTCACGAATCGGCGTCTGGTAACCGTCGGTCAAACACGGCAAGACTGATCGGATGAATCGACCAGAGGCTCCCTGGGTCATGCGTACCTACGCTGGCCACTCGACGGCTGCCGCCTCGAACCAGCTGTACCGGACCAACTTGGCAAAGGGTCAAACCGGTCTGTCGATCGCGTTCGACCTGCCAACCCAAACTGGTTACGACCCCGACGACCCGCGCGCTGTCGGCGAAGTCGGGAAGGTTGGCGTGCCCGTCGCGCACCTCGGGCACATGCGCGCGCTCCTCGCCGACATCCCACCCGAGCGGATGAACACGTCGATGACCATCAACGCCACAGCTGCCTGGATGCTTGCGCTCTATCTCGCCAACGCCGACGAGCAAGGGGCAGACCGGCACAGTCTGCAAGGCACAACACAGAACGACATCGTGAAGGAATACCTGTCCCGCGGCACCTACATCTTCCCGCCCGACGCATCCAAGCGGCTGATCGTCGACATGGTGTCGTACACGGTTGTCAACGTTCCGAAATGGAACCCCATCAACGTCTGTAGCTACCACCTGCAGGAGGCTGGCGCCACCACGGTTCAGGAACTGGCCTACGCACTTGCTACTGCGATCGATGTGCTCGATGCAGTGAAGGCCGGGGGCCAGATTCCCGAGACGGACTTCGCACTCATCGTTGGCCGAATCTCGTTCTTCGTGAATGCAGGCATCCGGTTCGTCGAGGAGCTGTGCAAGATGCGCGCCTTCACATCACTGTGGGACCGCATCTGCTCCGAGCGTTATGGCGTGACCGACCCGAAGCTTCGCCGGTTTCGCTACGGACTGCAGGTGAACTCCCTCGGCCTGACGGAGGCTCAACCAGAGAACAACGTGGCCCGCATTGTATTGGAGATGCTCGGGGTCACCCTGTCCAAAGACGCTCGCGCGCGTGCCGTGCAGCTGCCAGCGTGGAACGAAGCGCTCGGCCTCCCAACACCGTGGGATCAGCAATGGTCACTACGTCTTCAACAAGTCCTCGCATACGAGACGGACCTGTTGGAGTACGACGACCTGTTCAACGGGTCCCACGTGGTCGAAGCAAAGACCAAGGAACTGGAAGCCGCTGCCTGGACAGAACTCGAAGACGTCCTCAGCCGCGGCGGTGCCTTCAAGTGCATCGGCGAACTCAAAAGTCGTCTAGTACGTTCACATACGGACCGTCTTCGTCGAATCGAGTCAGGCGACATCAAGGTTGTCGGCGTCAACTGCTTCACCGAGACCGAGGCCTCGCCGCTGTCGACCGGCAACCTGATCGTTACGGTCGACCCCGCTGTCCAGATCGATGCAATCGAAGACATCGCTCGGTGGCGCGCATCGCGCGACCACGCGGCAGTTGCTGCTGCGACGGATTCGCTGCGCGATGCTGCGAGATCCGGAGCCAACATCATGGAGCCGTCCATCGCGCTCGCCAAAGCTGGCGGAACCACTGGGGACTGGGCCGGCGTGCTGCGCGCAGAGTTCGGCGAGTTCCGTGCTCCTACCGGGGTCGGAGGCGGAACCACCTTGGCGAGCGCTGGCCTTTCTGCGGTTGCTGCGCGATCACGGACCATGGCGGGCGGTCCACCCCGGGTACTTGTTGCCAAGCCCGGTCTCGACGGTCACTCGAACGGTGCCGAACAGATCGCAGTCGCTGCGCGCGATGCAGGCATGGAGGTGATCTACCAGGGCATCCGCTCAACGCCCGAGGAGATCGTTGCCTCTGCCCGAGACGAGGACCCAGACCTGATTGGGTTGTCCATCCTCTCCGGATCTCACCTGCAGCTTGTCCCCAGCCTCGTGCACCAACTCCGAACCATCGGCATCGACGCGCCCATCGTGGTCGGCGGCATCATCCCTGAGGCCGACGCAACGGCACTGCTCGCAGGTGGAGTAGCCCGAGTGTTCACACCGAAAGACTTTGACTTGACGCGCATTATGAACGACATCGCGGATCTCGTTGTTGAATACCGAGCCGGCGCGTAAGAGCTGGCGGCCGCCAACGGTCTTCAGCGCACCGCTGCGAACACCACGCCGGCGAACAACACCAACGCCCCTAGGAGCGGCAGCACGGTCGCGATGAGGGCGAACACCCTCGACTGATCTTTCGGCGGTTTGCCAGCAGCACCGATCGTTTCCCACAACCCATTCAGTGGCCTGTCCAAAGTGAGCCGAATACGGCTGCGCGCCACTGCTGCACCTCGCACAACCGTCCACGACACACCAGCGATCACGAAGCACAGGATGAGTGCCGCGATGAGCACACCGGCTTTGGATCCACTTGCATTGGACAGCCCTCGCCCGATGCTGGAGAGGATGGAGCTGAGGAACGCTCCGCCGAGCAGAAACGCTGGCACACCAATTGGATTCGACCGCAGAGTGGGTTGCACGCGCTCGGCGTCGATGCGCGCGCGGCGAACGATGAACCGTTCTGGTGATGACGGCGGGCACTGCGCTTCGCGGCGAATGTAGATGTGCTTGATGGCTTTAATTACTTCTGCCTGGTGGTTGCGAACGATGAACCGTGCAACGAGTTGCACGAGGAACGACGCGACCGGGCTGAGAGGCCCCATCGATGGGAGCTTCGGGCCGCGGGCACCGTTGCGATCGAGGACTTCGAGCGCCCGCATTGCGATGCGGTGCGCCTCCTCAAATCGCCCCGGCAGCCATAAGGGCCGGATGGCGGCCATTTCCTTGATGATGTCGGCTTCGACTTTTCCCTTTGCACCGAGTCGATCGAGAATCTGCGAAGCACCGTCGACGTCGTCTTTCGACAACTGTTTGAACGCCGCGAGACGCTCGGAGAACTCGTCGACGATGAGGTTCTTGTCTTCGACGGCGTCTGGGCTGTGAGCCAGTTCAAGCTTGTCAGGCGTGGATTGAGAAGTCATGGCAGAGCGCAATGTAGCGCCCTCCACGCCGACACGCCGTCGGTTGCTCCGAGGCGCTCAGTCAGCAGTCGTGGGCGCAGCGTGGCGGTGACCAAGTTCGGTCAGCGACACTGTTTCGCCCGCAAGCGCCAGCAGTCCGGCGCTACTGAGAGCAGTGAGCGCGTCGCCCACCGGCGACGCTGCGCCACCGAAACGAGACACTTCACCCAATGAGCGTTTGACGAGCGATACCTTCACCGCGGTGGTCGACCCGCCAGACGACCCCAATTCGGCCACGCAATCCAGTACCCGGCGCTGCGTGGGCGTGAGCTGCATCAGCTCTGGCGTTGCAGCAGTGTGTGATGGGGTCGTTGCGCCAAACCTGGTCGGTGCGCCTTGGCGAACTGGCAGAGCAATTGAATCCGCCGGTTGAGCGACCGGAACCAGTTCATCTGCGGAATCGCTGCGGATCGCTATCGACTCGCCCGGTTCCTGCGAGACAAGCGGCAATTCGCTTGGCTGCGTGAAGATTTCGGCCTCCGGGAGTGGAACCAGCAGTTCGGGTACCTCGTCGGATGACTCCGACGGTTCGCCTTTGACGACTCGGTCATCGCTGGATTCTGAACTGACCACACTGACGGCACCGTAGTCGGGGGCCACCACAGCATCGTCGAGCCACATGTTCGTTTGAACGGTTGCCGCAATCACTGCGGACATCTCGTCACTCGAGCCGTCAAGTACGTCCCCGGCGACGGGGGTCGGATCGGTAAATTCGAGGCCGTCGAGGTACACCTGCGACTTGGTCACCACGTGATCCGTATGCGCGCTTGGCAGTGTGCGATCGAAGCCACCCGACGAAGCCGAAGGTTTGCTCGCGGCATCTTCAGGAATGTCTGGGGCAGTCCGCACTTGGGCCGCAATACGCTCGGCGTCGGCAGCAGCACTCCGTTCCGCACCGAGAATCTTGGACTCCGCAATAACGGCCCGGACCGTGTGGGCATCAACGAGACCCTTGGCGGAGGCCCGTTCGATGATCTCGATCGCACGGCCAGGTCGACCTTCAACGAAGTCGCCAATTTGACGGATCACTTCAGGCGTAGCGATCACGCCTTGGCGTTGCGCGATGTCGGCGAGGTCAGCGTTTGTGAGCGGTCGGAGCTGCAGCTGGTCAAGGCCTTGCGGAATGATCCGCACGCCCAATCCGATCGAGCTGGTGAGCACTACCGGGATCGGCGCACCCGTGGACGAGAGCGCGATGAGTCCCTCGAGGAGAGCTCGCACCCGTCCGTCGTTTGCAAGCTGGAGATCGTCAATGCACAGCACGTATCCGCGTGGCACCTCTGCTAACGCGGTGCACAGGGCGTACAGCAGGTGGTCGATGGCCGACACGAAGCCTTCCTCGGTAGCTTCGTCGGGGCTACGTCCGCGAAACGCCTCTGCTGCAGCGATGAGGTCGCCCGTGCAGGTGCTATCCGGGTACAACGACTTGATGGAAACAGCGAGTGAACTCGTTGCATCAATCAATGCTTGACCGAGGCCGGAGCGTACGCACCCGTAACCACCGGTTCGGCCGGTGTTGCGAGATCGCTCCAGCAATTCGTGTAGGACAGCGGATCGGCCCATCCCTTCGGGACCGGTCACAATTGGGACAGCGATATGGAGCTGTTTGACGGCCTTCTCGACATAGATCTCGAGCATGGCAAGCGTGTCGCTGCGTCCAAGCAACCCGGGGCGCTTTTCAGCGCGCAGATCAAGCAGCATGGTCTGCGGAACTTTCGAGCGGGACCTTCACGAGGTGGAACTTCGGCACCCTGCCGGTAGGTCTCAAGACCTGTCTGATTGATTCAATCGCGGGGACGAAAATTCGCTGAGCCGAAGTTCAGGTTTTCGCACCCCGTTTCGGATCTGAGGATTTGTTCAAATCCCGTCGAGGTCGTTCAAACCCGGCGTCCGCGTTGCAGCCCGTTTGCCCACCAGCGGCCGGACCACCGCCACAACGGTGTGTCTGATGGTGATCGACCGGCCGTGAACAGCATGACTGGGCGGGGCCAAGCAAGTTCGACCGCTGCCACGATCGCTGCGGCTTCCTCGTCGGTCGGGGCCGGAACGATTGCAACCGTTGGGTTTTGATTCACAGCGGAACGTTTCCGTGTTTGCGCTTTGGCAGATCCTCACGTTTCGTGCGAAGCATCGCCAACCCACGAATGAGCACCTTGCGTGTGTCAGCTGGGTCAATGACGTCATCGACGTATCCGCGCTCCGCAGCGATGTACGGGTTGGCGAACCGTTCGCTGTAGTCCTCGACCAGTTCTGCGCGTCGCGCTTCGGGATTCGGTGCCGCGTCCAACTCTCGTCGGTAGACGATGTTGACGGCACCCTGGGCTCCCATCACGGCGAGTTCTGCGTTGGGCCAAGCGAAGGCCAAATCGCACCCGATCGATTTGGAGTCCATCACCACATACGCGCCGCCATATGCCTTCCGGGTGATGACGCTGATACGTGGGACTGAAGCCTCGCAGTAGGCGTAGAGGAGTTTCGCGCCGTGGCGAATGATTCCGCCGTACTCCTGATCCGTGCCGGGCATAAAGCCGGGTACGTCGATGAACGTGACGATGGGGATGTTGAATGCGTCGCAGGTACGTACGAAACGGGCGGCCTTTTCGGAAGAGTCAATGTCGAGGACTCCGGCTTTGACCATGGGCTGGTTTCCGACAATGCCGACCGAGTGGCCGTCCAAACGGGCGAAGCCACACACGATGTTGCTGGCGAACCGCGGGAAGTACTCGTAGAACTCGCCGTCGTCGACCACTTCCTTGACCACGGACTTCATGTCATATGCACGATTATGGTTTTCCGGCATGAGTGCCAGGAGGGCAGTACATGACCGGTCCGGGTCATCTGTGACAACGGCCCGCGGTGCTTCTTCGAGGTTGTTCTGCGGCAAGAAGCCAAGCAGATACCGAACATCCTCAAGGCAGCTCTTGTCGTCTGGCGCGACGAACGTGGCCACACCGGACTTGGTTGCGTGCGTGGTTGCGCCACCCAACTCCTCGGGCGTGACGTCTTCCCCGGTAACCGTCTTCACGACGTCTGGGCCCGTGATGAACATGTAACTGGTCTGGTCGACCATGTACACGAAATCGGTCATTGCCGGCGAGTAGACGGCACCACCGGCACATGGGCCCATGATCACGCTGATCTGTGGGATGACCCCGGATGCTTTGACGTTCCGATAGAAGATGTTGCCGTACGAGGCAAGCGACACGACGCCCTCTTGAATGCGCGCGCCGCCAGAGTCGTTGAGACCGATGAGCGGCACTCCAACGCTTGTGGCGAGGTCCATCACCTTCACGATTTTTTCGGAATGCACCTCTCCGAGGGCTCCGCCGAAAACGGTGAAATCTTGCGCGAACACCATGACTTGGCGGCCGTCGATGGTGCCCCACCCCGTAATCACGCCGTCAGTGTACGGACGATCTTTTTCCAAGCCCATCCCCTGCGCCCGATGCCTGGCCAAGAGATCGAGCTCCATGAACGAGCCGTCGTCCAGCAGATAGTCGATCCGCTCGCGGGCCGTCATCTTGCCTTTGGCGTGCTGGCGTTCGACTGCTCGGGGTGATCCGGCATTGAACGCTTCGGCCTTCCGCCGAGCCAAATCGTTTAGCCGCTCCGAAAGGGGGTGTTCCATAAGCTTGTCAGGCTACCGGGGCTGTGGCCCCCCGACCCAACAGGGACGAGCTGACCGCGGCGGCAGTCATGCTCAACCGTTTCGAAGACGTGCGAGCAACTCGGTATAGACGGCCGGGCCGCACAGTTCTGTCAGTTCGTCGTGCAATGTGAGTAACACAGGCTGAGACGCTGAGAACGCCTCAGGAGCCGTTTCGGGTTCGGTACACCACCAGTGCATTTCAGCACCTTCTGGCCCGAAATCCTGCTTGTCCCAACGGCGAACGGTAATGACCCGCCGACCGTCGGCACCCTCGGCGTCTTCGGTGCGGATCGGCAGTTCCCAGCACACATCTGGTTTCACGTCGACCTGGCGACGACCCTGTTGCACTGCTGCCAGGTGAAGCGCACAACCGACTCCGCCCGAAAAACCCGGTCGATTCAGGAACACGCAACCGCCCTTGGTAGTCCGAGTCGCGATTCGGCCGTCCGGCAGCTTCTTGAACCAGCCGACCCGCTTCCCATGCGCCGCGTTTTGCCACACCTTTGCTGTGAGGGTTGGGACGAAGGACGCAACCTTCACAAAATCCTCGGCTTCGGCGAAGTGAGCGCCGTAGGTACAGCAGCCATCGGCCCGGCCCGGATTCTGGGTGGGGTGAATCCCACGACAACCGTCGCCGTAAACGCAGCGCCAGTTGCTGGTGAGAAAGGCACGTTCGAAACGCCACACGCGATGTGGTTCCTCCACGATCACCCATGGTGACTGGATGCTGACAGGCACGCTCACGGGGCAAGTATCTCCCACCGGAAACGACCGCCCCGACAACTTGGGCCTTTGTGGGTTTCGCCAAACGTCAGCCCGACGCGTAGCTTGTCGGCATGGGAAACGAAGCGAAGTTCTATATCAACGGCGCGTGGGTCGAGCCACGGTCGGCGGCCCGACGAGACGTCATGAACCCGGCCACTGAACAATCGGTTGGAACCATCGCCATGGGCACGGCCGAAGACGTCGACGCGGCTGTTGCAGCAGCAAAGGCAGCCTTCGCCACGTTCTCCCAGACAACGGTGGCGGAGCGGCTCGCCCTGCTCACGCGGATCACCGAGGTCTACAAGACCCGCATGGGTGACATCGCCACCGCAGTCACCTCCGAGATGGGTGCGCCTGCCATGATCGCTTCACGTGCACAGGCCCCTGCAGGCCTCGGTCACTTCATGGCAACCATCAAGGCGTTGTCAGAGTTCGAATGGGCAGAAGATGTCGGCACCAGCCGTATCGAGTACGAGCCCATCGGCGTGTGCGCGTTCATCACTCCATGGAACTGGCCGCTCAACCAGATCGTGGCGAAGGTCGCCCCTGCAATTGCAGCCGGCTGCACCATGGTGCTGAAGCCATCGGAGATGGCACCGCTCAACGCCATTGTGTTCGCCGAGGTCATGCACGAGGCCGGTGTGCCGGCTGGCGTGTTCAACCTCGTCAACGGCGACGGTGCAACGGTCGGCGTCGCGTTGTCCTCGCACCCAGACGTGGACATGGTGTCGTTCACCGGCTCCACTCGTGCTGGCGTTGAAGTGGCTAAGAACGCGGCACCTACCGTGAAGCGGGTTCATCAGGAGTTGGGCGGCAAGTCGGCCAACATCATCCTCGACGACGTCGACCTTGCCGCCGTCGTCGCGCGCGACGTTGGCCGGTTGTGCCTCAACTCCGGCCAGTCCTGCAACGCCGGAACGCGCATGCTGGTCCCGGCCGGACGCATGGGTGAAGCAATCGAGGCTGCCGCTGCCGCTGCCGCGAAGATCACGGTCGGCGACCCCAACGGCGAGGGCACGGTGATCGGCCCGGTCGCTTCCAAGGCCCAATTCGAGAAGATCCAGGGTCTCATCCAGAAGGGCATCGATGAAGGCGCCACCCTTGTGGCAGGTGGCGTCGGGCGGCCCGATGGGCTCACGTCCGGCTACTACGTGCAGCCAACCGTCTTTGCCAACGTCACGAACGACATGACCATCGCGCGTGAAGAGATCTTCGGGCCGGTGCTGTCCATCCTCGGCTACGACTCTGAAGAGCAAGCCATCGAGATCGCCAACGACACCGTGTACGGCCTTGCCGCCTACGTCTCCTCGAATGACACCGACAGGGCCCGGGCAGTTGCGCGCAAGCTGCGCGCAGGCAACGTGCACCTCAATGGCGCCGGGACAGACTCCAACGCGTTGTTCGGTGGCTACAAGCAGTCCGGCAACGGCCGCGAGTTCGGCAAGCACGGCCTGCTTGAATTCCTGGAGTCCAAAGCAATGTTGGGATACAACCCGAAACCAGCCTGACCCCCTCGCCGGGGCGTTGTCTTTGCCCTTGTCGGTGTTCAGCCGACGAGGTCGAACACCAGGTCAACCTCGGCAGTGACCTCGGCCGACCCGGCTTCCAGCGGCACCGATGAGTCGGCCGACGCAACCTTGGCGCTCACGTTCTGTTGGTACAAGATCGGTGGAGCGCTCACCGACGACGACGAGATGGTCCGCAACGCGCCAACCTTCACGCCGGCGGCTGCTGCCAGTTGTTCTGCTTGCGTGCGTGCGTCTTCCACTGCTCTGGTCCGAGCCCGCTTCAGCGGTTCCGACGAATCGGACAAACCGAAACTGAGACTCTGGATGCGAATCGCGTCTCCAGCGACGCCAGTGGCCGCATCAATGACTGCGCCTGCCTTCTTCACATCCTTCACTGTGGCGGTGACGATGTTGGTGACCTGATAGCCCACGATCCTGCGGCCCTGGTTGTCGAACTGCGGATACACCGACAGTTGGCTGGTCTGGATGTATCGGTCTTCCACCCCGCTGCTCTTCAGCAGTGCTATCAGCTCTGCTGCCTTTGCGTTGTTCTCTCGCAGGGCCAACTGTGCAGTAGCCGCGTTAGTTTCCACGCCCATGGTGACCGTGGCCTGGTCGGGTGTTTCAGACGCACGGCCGACACCGTGCACGTTGATCGTGCGAACGGGAACCGTTGAAGGGCTGGAGGTTTGGTCTGGATTAGTCACAGTCTTTTCCTGGCTGGGTTGGGCGCTCGTTGAGGCGACGGCAGCCGTCACTGCGCTCGGCTGTTGGTCGGCACAGGCGGTGAGAGCCAGCAGAAGGGGGCCAACGAAGAAGAGGTTACGGCGGCGCTTGAATTTCATGAACACTGAGACGTAGTCAACACGTGCTGGAGTTCCCGAACGGTGTTCACCCGGTCCAAGCTACTGGCAGATGGTCAGAGGATGTCTGGCAGATAGTCATTCAAAGTCTGGCAGATAGTCATTCAAAGTCTGGCAGATAGTCAGCCAAATAGCTAAGGTGTTGCGTGACCGCATACCGCAAGCGCCACCTCGAACAACTCTTGGACGCTGCGCTCGCCGACACGCGGGTCGTCATCGTCAACGGTGCCCGGCAGGCCGGGAAGAGCACGGCCGTCCACCACCTCGTGCGAGACAGAAGGGACACACTGGAGCGTCGGCTCGATCGGCCCAACGACCTCGCCGCTGCTCGATTGGACCCGGAAGCGTTCGTGGCGCACCAAGGTCTGCTGGTGATCGACGAGATCCAACGCGCCCCGGATTTGATCCTCCCAATCAAGGCACGTGTCGACGAGGACAATCGGCCCGGCCAATTTCTCCTCACCGGCTCCGCTCGTCTGCTCGGGCTGCGCGCTCTGCCCGACGCGCTCGTCGGAAGGTCCGAGACGGTCGAGATGTGGCCCTTCTCCCAGGGCGAGATAGACGGCGCGCCGGATCGATTCGTCGACGCCGTCTTCGAGCTGGAGCCGCAACTCACTACTGAGGCGTCGCTCGACCGCTCGGACTACCTGGAGCGAGCGATTCGGGGTGGTTTCCCCGATGCAATCGACCGTCTCGAAGCGCGCCGATCGAGGTTCTTCGAGTCGTACGTACGCGACCTCATCGATCGCGACGTTACCCAACTTGGCGAGATCCAACGCCGCGACGAGTTAATGCGCTTGATCGCCCTGCTGGCCGCTCGTACGGCGAGTCCGATCTCCATCGCTGGGTTGTCGAACGGACTTGGAATCTCGAAGAACACGGTGGAGCGCTACGTCGCGCTTTTCGAAGAAGTGTTCCTCGTGAAACGAATTGCGGCCTGGACGAACTCGGCCACGACGCGGGCAACCCGCGCACGCAAGTTGGTGTTCGTCGACTCCGGCCTCTGTGCGCATCTCGCAGGGTTGACCCGTCAACGCGCCGAGCGGGATCCGACGCGGGCCGGGTCGCTGCTGGAGAGTTTCGCCATCGGGGAGCTCCTGCGCCAGCTCGCCTGGTCAGACACCTTCGCCCGGGCATACCACTACCGGACCAAAGATGGACAAGAGGTCGACGCAGTCTTGGAGCACCCCGATGGTCGAGTCGTCGCGGTCGAGGTCAAGGCGTCGAGCACAGTGTCTGGCGACGACCTTCGCCACCTCCGCCACCTCCGCGATGCCGCCGGCGATCAGTTCCATCTCGGCGTCCTGCTCTATACCGGCTCTCGGATCTTCTCGATGGGCGATCGCCTGGTCGCCGTGCCGATCGATGCGCTGTGGCACAGCACTCCCCCCAACCGGATCGCCCCCTAGCGGTGAACGGAGGGATGTGAGTTGAACCCGATGGTGAGCCAACCATCGAAACGGTCAAAAAGGCGTGGCGGCGACCCCCACTGGTCAGCAAGTGGGCTCTACGGTTCGTAGTGGTAGCGGGCTTGGAGGATGACGAGATCGCTCCCGTCGACGACGTACACCAACCGATGCTCCGCATCGATTCGCCGCGACCACGCCCCCGAGAGGTTTTGGCTGAGGCGTTCAGGTTTCCCAATTCCCTCGAACGGACTCCGCGTCATGTCCGCGAGGAGACGGTTGATCCGCTTCACCATCGCCCGATCTTCGGCTACCCAATACATGTAGTCAGCCCAGGCGCTCTGGTCAAAGACCAGCCGCATTACAGAGCGTCGCCCCCGTAGACATCGTCGAGTGCTGTCTCAGTCGCGCCCTCACCCTCAACCTCGACGAGTTCGTGATGCTCGAGTTCGCCGCGGCGAACTCGTTCCAACGATTCCATCAGGCGACGCGCGTTGACGGGATTACGTAACAGGTAGTTCGTCTCCTGCACGCTGTTCCACTCGGCCTCGGACACCAACACCGCGGTGCCGCCACGCGACGAAATGTGGATTGCCGCTTGATCGTCATTGACCTGCTTGATCAAGGGAAACAGATTCTTTCGAGCCTCGGAGGCCGTGATGGTGATCATGGTGCAATACATCGTACCACTCCACTTCAACTGAGGAGTCCCGGGGCGCCGAACGGAGCTCAGCCGACGAATCAGGACCCGTTGCGGGCCTTCCAGAGGTTTTTCGCACGCTGAGCCATGGTGGTGGACTCCAAGGACTCGCACACTGCGTCGAACGCCGGGGTTGGGCCGGTCCACCGCAACGAGTCGACCCCACCTGGCAACTCGATGGCATCGTTTCGGGTAGTGGCGATGAGGCGGAACAGCAACGCTTCATCGCGATGGTCGGCCAGGGTCGCGGCCAGCTTCGGTGCTCCACGAAGACCCGGGACCTCCCAGGCCGCAGCAAGCGGAGGGATGGTTTCAAGGTGTCCATAGCGGGCCAAAACAGCCGCTGCTGTCTTTGCGCCCCACCCAGGAAGCCCCGGGTACCCATCCGCAGTGTCGCCAACAAGTGCGAGGTAATCGGGGATTGACTCGGGCGGCACTCCGAACTTCTCGACAACACCATCGTGATCGATAAGGGCTCGTTTGCGCCGGTCGTACTGCACCACTCGCTTGCCCACAACGCACTGGCCCAGGTCCTTGTCGGGCGTCAGGATCAGCACCTGCTCCACGCGGTCGTCCTGTGCAGCAAGAAACGCACCGGCAGCCATCGCATCGTCGGCCTCGTACTCCTCCATCGCCCACACCACAACGCCCAATGCGCGAAGCGCTTCTTCCAGCGGATGGAATTGACTGAACAGCACCGGGTCGATGCCTTCACCGGTTTTGTAACCAGCCCACAGATCGTTGCGGAAACTTTCGATCACATGATCGGTAGCCACCGCAATGTGCGTGACCCCGTCAGCCAACAGGTTCAACACCGATTCAAGGACTCCCCTGATGGCTCCGACCTCTCGACCATCGGCTGTGCTCCTGGGCGGAACAGCGAAATGGTGGCGGAACAACTCATAGGTGCCGTCGAGCAGGTGAACCTTCACGGTGCTGACGGTACTCTCGAACTATGTCCACTGCCGGAGACCTCACGCAGAGCGACGAAGCGGGACCAAACCTTTCGACTTCGATTCCGATCCCTCCGTTCACCGCTCGGTCCCGCCCGAGCACTGGCCGGGCTGCACGCTCCTTCATCCCACGCACGGGCCGCATGTCTCCAACGAAGTACCGGGCACTTGCGGAGACCCTCCCGAAGTACTTGGTGGCGCCAGCGCCCAGCATTAACTTCGACACCGTCTTTGGGCGGACGGCCCCACTATTCGTTGACATCGGATTCGGCATGGGTGAGAGCACGCTCACGCTGGCTGCCGCCCGTCCTGACGTGAACATCCTTGCCATCGACGTCCATGTGGCAGGTCACGCCGTGTTGGCCGACGCCCTCGAAGCTGGACACATCACCAACGTGCGAATCATTGCTGCGGACGCGCACGAGGTGTTGCTGTGGATGTGTCCGTCAGCATCGGTATCGGAAGTACACATATGGTTCTCGGACCCGTGGCCGAAGCAGCGTCAGGCTTGGCGTCGGTTGGTCCAGCCCGATTTCGTTGCGCTGGTTGCCGAACGGCTGGTTCCCGGTGGAACGCTGCGCATGGCAACTGACTGGCAGCCCTATGCCGATGACATGCTTGCAGCAATTCGAGCCACACCGAAGCTGACGAACCCACACACCGACTGGGCACTACGCGACCCCATCCGTCCGATCACCAGCTACGAGCAGAAGGGCACCGAGGCAGGACGACCGATCCGCGATCTTGTCTGCCGGACAAATATCTAGTAGCGGCACGCCAATTCGCGGTTACACGAACGTCATTTCCTGCGTAGCATGGCGGTATGGACGTTGCCCGTCGAAGTCTTGCGGTAGTCGAAGAGTACCTGGAAGAGTTCCGCGCGGTCGTCGTCAGCGGTGCACGGCAGAGCGGAAAAACCACCCTTCTTGAACAGTTGAACGTCAAGAACTTCGAGGACGGGAGACTGTGCACCGCCCGAACGTTCGACGACCCGACCGAACTCGCCGCGGCATTGCTCGATCCGAAAACGTATGTCGATCAACTTCCGTCGCCAAGCACAGTGGACGAATTCCAACGGGCCGGCCAACCCTTCTTGTTGGCAGCGAAGATGCGGTTAGACCGGGACCGTTCACGCGGCCAATTTGTGCTGGCCGGATCGACCAGTTTTCTCACATCGAAGAACGTTGCCGATTCACTCGCTGGTCGCGTCGGGATCGTCGAGCTGTGGCCGTTCTCTGTGGGAGAAGCATTGGCAACCGGGGTGCGGGAGCAATTCATCGACCGGGCATTCGAACAACCCGAGATCTTCCGAGAACTGGACATGTCGCCCGTCACTCGCTCTGACGTGGCGGATTTGATCGTCCGAGGCGGATTCCCCGAGCCGCGCAGCATGACGACGCGCTCCAGGGCCAACTGGTTTCGTTCGTACCTTGCGACCATCGCTACGAAAGACGTCATCGAAGAGGTTGGCGAAGTTCGCAAACTCGCAGAGTTTCGTCGGGTGCTGGACCTGGTGATGGCACGGACGGCGCACGAAGCTAACGCGACGGCAATCGCGTCAGACGCCGGAATTCATCCGACGACGGTTGCCCAGCACATCGAGTTGCTCCGCAACTTGATGGTGGTTCACGAGTTGCCTGCGTGGGCGTCCAGCGCAACGACGAAAGCCAAACGTCACCCCAAGCGACATGCGGTCGATAGTGGACTGGCGGCTGCGGTGCTCGGAGCCGATGTCGCGTCATTGACCGACGTGCGGTCACCGTTGTTCGGTCAGCTGCTGGAAACCTTCGCCGTCAACGAGTTGGCAAAGCAACGCACGTGGGCTCGCACCGACGTTCGCCTGCATCACTTTCGAGAGCGCAACGGAGCTGAGATCGACGCGTTGCTGGTCGGCCCGGGCGGGCGATTGGTCGGCGTCGAGGTTAAAGGTTCAGCCACCGTCACCGCCGCCGACGCCAAACACCTCGCATCGTTTCGCGACCGTGTGGGCTCGCGGTTCGTGCACGGCTTCGTCTTCTTCCTCGGTGACCGTGCCGTGAGCCTGGGACCCAACCTCACCGCGCTGCCGATGTCAGCGCTGTGGAGTTAAGCGACGGAGCTACTACTCCTGGACGAGTTCAACCAGCGTGCCGAAAGTGGTCTTCGGGTGGATGAACGCAACGGTTGTGCCCCGCGAACCGGGCCGAGGCTTTTCATCGAGCACCCGGCCACCTGCGGCTTTCACCGCTTCCAGCGCGGCTGCGCAATCCGCAACCCGATACCCGATGTGGTGAAGACCTTCGCCGCGCTTCTCCAGATATTTCGCAACTGTTGAGTTCGGGTTGGTAGGGGTCAGCAACTGGATGTAGCTCTCGGCCACCTTCAGCAGTGCTTCCTCCACGCCGTCGGACTCGACGAACTCCCGATGGTCGACGGTCGCTCCATACACATCTTCGTAGTACTTGATGGCAGCTTCCAGGTCGTGGACTGCGATCGCCACATGATCGATTTCGGTCAGAAGTCCAGTGAGCCCGGGAGTTGCGTGTTGAGACATGTCACGACGCTACGCCTCTGACCCACCGCAAACCGAACGGGGTGCAGGTGGGTGCATAAAGTGAGACCTGACGCACGCTGGCGGTTCGGGTTCGTCGTTTGGCTAACTCCTTCCCGAGTGTCCACTCGATGCTCTGAATTCTCGGGCGACCTTGCCACCGACTCTTCAATCATCCTCGCGGGATTCGCATTGTAAGTCTGCGCCAAAAGTTCGGAGGGACGTCTCAAACGGGACTTTCGTCGACCGTATCTTCATCAGTAGACATAGTTTTCCGTCGCGCCTCACAAAGTTCGATTGGATGTCCTTCAGACTCAGGGAAACCCCAAGGGCTACGCCGGTCAACGTGGCGGATCTCTACTTTGTTGAACTTCTGAAGAGCAACCTTCCGGAATGGAGCAAGATCCAAGTTGGGCGACGCGTTGTCCGACCTGACGTGATAGGTCCGGCCTTCCTGGGCCGAATAGACCTTACGGGGGCCAACCTCGAAGGCCTTGACCTTTCCGGTGTTGACCTTTCCGGTGTTGACCTCACCGGAGCCAACCTCAGCCGAACCAACCTGTCAGGAGCCACCATCATCAGGTCGACTCTCGACGGAAGCAACCTGCGGCACGCCAATCTCACTGGTGTCGACTTCAACCGCGTCACGCTGCGGGACGTCGACGTGACTGGAGCTGGCCTGTCGACCGCAAACCCGGCCCAAGTCGACTTCTCCGGTGCCGACTATGACGACTCCACTCGATGGCCCGAATGGTTCAATCCACCTCGGCGCGATAACGCGAACGGCGCGCACGAAATGCCACGTTTAGAGAAGGTGGCCTCGCTGGCAGCCGAACATGACCGTTTGCGTTTGGCTCGATGTGCGATCGAGCCGCTAATCGCCGAGATCGCTCGCGTTGTCGACAGTGACCTCCTTTTACCTGAGGACGAAACGTCGCTACACGCTGACAGGGGGGTCCTTAACGAGATACTGCGCCACCCGAACCCACCGGTACAGATCATCGAAGCAACAGTGACTGACGTGGCACGAATCTTGGCCTCATATTCAACCATCGCCAGGGACACGCAGGCGGATCTCGTCGCCGAAGGGATCCCGCCGAATACAGCACGGCGGATTGGCCAGGATTTGGAGGCCCTGTTCGCTGCAGCAGGCACCCTCGATGTCGACAAGCTCGACGGCGGGTTGACCGAATGGCTAGAGCAAGCTGCCGAGATTGGCAACGAACTCCAAGCCGCCGGACAAGACCTCACCAGTGAGGTCGACGATCCAGCAAAGAGGAAGCGCGGGCCTCTTCGCAGCGCAGCGTTTAAAGGCCTGGAATCCGGGGTCGAGAAAGGCGTAGAACAACTCGTTTCTTCTCTGATTGGATCATTTCCTAGCACTCTTGGCATCGGGATCAGCGCTCTGGTGGGCTACTTCTTGGTAGGCAACCAAACTGTTGGAGCTGCCAGCGGAGGAGTCCTCGGAGCCCTAGTCGCAATCATCATTGCAATCACAAAACGCACGGATTAGTACCTGACTTAACGACGCTCCGGACGAAGTAGTACTCAGCGCACAGAGTGAACAAGACGGGCGCGGGGTCGATCAGTCGAGGTAAGTGGCCTGTGGGGGTCGCGGCGGTAGCAGCAGAACGGACACGCCCAGCCCCAGGATGCCCGACCACACGATGGTGCCGGTCCACAGTTCTGCTGACCACGTAATGGGGCGCCCCTGTTTGGTGACCAACAGGTAGACCGACCAGAAGAGAATTGGCCCGAGGAACGCGAACACACGAAATCGTATGCGCGCGAATGTTCGGTTGACGGACCCGACCACGATTCCAAGCAGTACGTTGAGCAAGTCACACGCCACAGCACCCAGCAGCAACGCGGTGATTGCCCGGCGGTACTCCCAGTCGAAGTAGACGAACATCGAGATGGCCGGCACCAACAAAGCGAGCGTGAACGACCCGAAAGGTAGCGGCCACCGGCGAGCCAACAGGAGCATGATGCCGAAGAACGCCAGCGTGTGCGCGTACACCGCCATGGTTGAGGAGATCTGCAGGAACTGCGAGAACCGCTGGAACAGCAGGGGAACTTCGGTGGTGAAGATCGGCTGCTCGTACGGCGACGCATACGTCAGGAACACGTTCAGCACTGCAGCGATGCAACCGGCAGCAATCATCTGCGGCCACATCGTCCGTAGTCCAGTCCATGCGTTGGCCACCGGCTCGTCGGCCGCCCAAGCGGCCCGGATCGGGCCGAACGCGAGCATCAGCATCGCCGCCATCAACATCAAATGAGTTGGGCTGAATAAGATCTTCAGCTCCTGCTCCACCCCGAAGGCGGAGTGCCAAGCAAGGTCGCCGACGCCGCCCAGCAGGTACATACCAATTCCCGCAACCGATGCCTGTAGCCCAGGTGGAACGGGCGCCCACCTCCTTGTCGGATCGGCAGGGCGATAGCGTCGGACCAGGTAGAGCAAGAAGACCGATACTGCTGTTCCGCCCGCGTACCCAAGTGCATGTGAACTCGTGAAGAACGTGTCGATGCTGGCGGATTCCCGATGCGAGCGCGTATCAACCGCAAGGCCCATCACCAACCAGAACACCAGCAGGCTATAGACGCCACGCTCTGCAACAGAGATGGACCGACTGGAGTCCATCAATAGCCCTTTGCCCGATCCACTACACCGGTCATTGCGCCAAGGTCACCTTGACGGTACGCACGGACATTAGTAGCGATGACAACAGCAGCGGTATGCGGGTCTGTCTCTGCGGCCACGTGGGGCGTGACAGTGACCAGCGGATGCGTCCAGAACGGATGATCGGACGGAAGCGGTTCGATCCGGAACACGTCGAGCACTGCTCGGCCAAGATGGCCTTCGTCCAAGGCAGCCAACAGGTCTGCATCGACAACATGACCACCACGCGCCAGGTTGATGAGCACCGCTCCGGGACGCATGGACGCGAAGGCCGCTGCGTTGAGGACACCCTCGGTGACAGCGGTCAGCGGCAACAGGTTGACCACGATGTCTGAAGCGCTCAGCACGTCGGTCAGCTGGTCTGTGGTCGCGACCGACTCCATCGGTTTCGCCCCCGTTGAGCGAAGGCCGATCAACTGGAACCCGAACTGTCTCAGCAGCTCGGCGCACCGACGGCCCAACGAGCCGAAACCCAAGATGCCTACGGTCTTCGACGACATTGGCTTGCAGTGACGTGGCTTCCACTCCCCTCGCTGCTGTGCTTGGCGGTAACGGTGGTGGCCCAACGCAGCATCCAGCACATGCGCAACAGCCGTGGCCGCCATCTGATTGGCCATGGCCGGGTCGACGGTGCGGACAAGCAGCGGTTCCGTTGGCACCTCTGGGTCGTGCAGCAAGCGGTCCACACCCGCCCATAGACACTGAATGAGTCCAAGCGACGGAAAGGACCGAAGGTCTCCCGGCTCCAGCCCGCGCACCAACGCAACGTCTACATGTGCGCGGTCGATTGCGTCGGTGAACAGCTCGATAGGTTCTTCTGGCAACGCCGAGCGGAGTTGATCCATCCACATCGCCGTGGTGCGGAACGCTGGATCGAGCAGAAGCGCGATGGTCATGCGACGGGCTGGTCGAGAAGCTTTGACAGCACCCGAACAAACACGTTGGCATCTTGCGCGCCAGGCACGGCGAACTCACCGTTGAACACAAACGTTGGCACCGCCGAGATGCCGACCTCTTGTGCTTCGATGAGCTGCGAGTTGAGCGCACCGATACCTGCATCGGAAGCGAAGTACCCGCGCACGTCCTCGGCATCAAGGCCAACCTCCGCTGCCAGTTGGACAAGGACTTCGCGTGAGCCAACATCGAGACCTTCAACAAAGTAAGCGCGCATCAGACGTTCCTTCATCTCGTGCTGCTTTGCCTCGCTGAGCGCGAAGCCGATCAGGCGATGCGCGTCACGTGTGTTGGCCCGCAGCGCTATGTCCATTCGAAAGCCCAGCCCTTCCGTGGCTGCGATCTGCGACACGTTGCTCATGATCGCCTGCGCACGCTCGGGTCCGCCGAACTTCTTGGCATACGTCTCCGCAACCGGGCTCGGGGCACTGGGAGCTGTGGGGTCCAATTGGTACGGGCGGTATACAACGCTGATCTCTTTGAGCACACCCTCGCCACGCTGGGCAACCAACTCATTGAGCGCACTCTCCCACCGGCGCTTGCCGATATAACACCACGGGCAGACAACATCGGAATAGATCTCAACGCTGATCATCTTCCGACCCTAGCCAGCACCGTGGCTAATGGGTTGCTCCAAAAACCATTGCATGCCGTGTCACGTGACGAATCTTGTTCGTGCAAACGTTGCAACGTGCAAGGGAAGTCACCCCACGTCCCACCCGGCTCTGCTCTCGGTCTGCGCAAATCCAGCTGTGCCCCCGCGAGAAACCCCCGGCGACCACCTCGCGAACCAACGATGGACTCCACGCAACCAACGTTGGACACCTAGCAACCAACGTCGCGATTCGGCGCCCGCCCGGACCCAAAATTCACAACGTTGGTTGCCACAGAACCAACGTTGGATGCCATCGACGAGTGGGTTGCCCAGTTACGAGAAACGCATCTACCACCCGAGGCACGTTCTCGGCGAGAGACATCCCGACGCCCCTAGCCCTGCCCATCCGAATCAGTCTCACCGGCACCGGATCAATTTCGACACGTGACAATCGACTTCAGCCCAAATGAACGTGGCCTCGGGTCACCTGCGCAGGATTAGCGCCGACTTCTAGGCGTGGCGACGGAAGACGGTGAGCCGCTTTTCGCCAACCTTGTCGCGGAACTCGGGGTCGTCGATACCCATACCTTCACGCTCTGCAAGGCACAGGATGCCCAGCTTGCCCTCGTGCAGATTGTGGTGCACCTGGAACGCAGCGTCCCCGGTCTGCGCCAGTGGATAGACGCCCGAAAGGGCTGGGACGATCTTGCCCTGCGCCAACAAACGGTTGGCTGCGTACGCCTCGGAGTAGTTGGCAAAGTGCGAGCTCTTGATGCTCTTCAGCTTCATCCACAGATGCCGGTTGTCGTACTCGATCATGTAACCACTCGTTGCCGCACACGTGACGATGGTGCCTCCGCGTTTTGCGATGAAGACCGACGCGCCCATGGTCTGGCGGCCTGGATGCTCGAACACGATGTCTGGGTCTTCGCCGATGAGCCCCCGAACGTCTTTACCCAGCCGACGCCACTCCGATTCATCCTGAGTGTGCTCGTCTGACCAGAACCGGTAGCCGGCCTCTTTTCGATTGATCACGTGCTCGCAACCAAGCTCGTGCAGCAACTCTGCCTTCTCTGGCGACGACACCACTCCCACAGGGGTGCCACCGCCGTTGAGCACGTACTGCACCGCGTATCCTCCGATACCTCCGGTTGCACCCCAGACGAACACCGAGTCGCCCTGCTTCATCCGCGCCCCGTTACCGCTGACCAACATGCGGTAACTAGTGGAGCTGCACAGAGCGTTGACAGCGGACTCTTCCCAACTGAGATGCGCGGGTTTCGGCATCAACTGGTTGGCCTTCACCACAGACACGTCGGCGAGCCCACCGAAGTTGGTTTCAAACCCCCAAATGCGCTGGTTGCTGGCCAGCATCGAATCGTCGTGAGCACTTGGGTCTTGGTCGTCGACGTGATTGCAGTGGATGGTGACCCGGTCGCCCGGCTTCCAGTTGCGCACCGCAGACCCGACCCGCAACACCACTCCCGAGCCATCTGAACCCACCACGTGATACGGCAGCGCATGGCGCTTCCCGTACTCGCTCTCCTTTGCCAACCGATCGAGGAAGCCGAACGTGGCCATCGGCTCGAAGATCGACGTCCATACCGTGTTGAAGTTGATGGAGCTGGCCATCATGGCCACGAACACCTCGTCAGGAGCCAACTCCGGCAGGGCAACGTCGCGCAGCTTCAGGCTCTGACGCGGGTCTTTGTCGGCTGAGGCCATCCCCTCGAACATCGCAGCGTCGGTCCGCTCCACGACGACGGCCCGATATGACTCGGGCAGCGGAAGCGCTCCGATCTCGTTGCCGGATGCTCCAGCGTTAATTGCAGCGACGATCTCTTGCATGTATGCACGCTACGAGGTGCATATTCAGCATTTCCATTCAAGCGCTTGCAGGACGTTTCGGAGAAGTAGTTGGGAAGAACGTGCAAAGAGGAGAAGAATGGACTCATGCCAGGATCAGTCATCGTCAGCGGAGCCCGCACACCCATCGGCAAGATGTCTGGCGCGCTCGCCAGTTTCTCTGCAGCCAAGCTGGGCGGATTGGCCATCGCCGAGGCACTGCGCAGGTCCGGTGTACCAGGCGACCAGATCGACCACGTCATCATGGGCCAGGTGCTGTTGGCCGGTGCAGGGCAGCTCCCGGCCCGCCAGGCCGCCATCGCCGCGGGTCTGCCGATGCATGTGCCCGCAACCATCGTCAACAAGGTGTGCCTCTCGGGTCTTAACGCCATCTACCAGGCAGACCAGATGATTCAGGCAGGCGATGCCGACATCGTCATTGCCGGCGGCATGGAATCCATGACCAACGCCCCCTACATGATCCCCAACGGCCGTGGCGGGTATCGCTACGGAAACGCAGAACTGCTCGATGCCACGTTCCACGACGGGTTGTTCTGCGCCATTGACGCCATTCCAATGGGCGCCGCAACAGAAAAGTACGGCGCCAGCCACGCCAACATCACGAGGGCACGCCAAGACGAGTTCTCTGCGCAATCACACGAACGCGCCGCCAACGCAGCAAAGGAAGGGCGCTTCGCCGACGAGATCGTCGCGGTGCCCATCCCCCAACGCAAAGGCGACCCGCTTCTGGTCGACACCGACGAAGGTGTCAGACCCGGCACCACAGCAGACTCGCTCGGTGCGCTGAAACCGGCGTTCGACAAGGCGGGTTCCATCACTGCAGGTAACGCCAGCCAAATCTCCGATGGCGCAAGTGCCGTGGTCATGATGTCGGCAGCCAAAGCAGCTGAACTTGGTATTAGTCCGCTTGGCGAAGTCGTGTCGTACGGGATGGTGGCTGGCCCAGACTCGCCCAGCCTGCTCCTGCAACCGGCCAACGCCATCCGCAAGGCGCTCACTAAGGCCAAGCTGAACCTGTCCGACATGTCGCTGTTCGAAATGAACGAGGCATTCGCGTCAGTGGCACTGGCCAGCGCAGATGACCTTGGTGCAAGCCAGGACATCGTCAACGTCAATGGCGGAGCAATCGCTCTTGGCCACCCAATAGGCGCGTCTGGTAACCGTCTTGCGCTGTCATTGCTGCTCGAGTTGCGACGCCGGGGCGCAACCTACGGGGCCGCCGCGTTGTGCGGCGGCGGCGGACAGGGCGATGCACTGATCGTGCGCGCATACAGCTGACCATCGGTCGGCTCCGAAGGCCTGAAAAATACCCCGCTATATCTGAGCGACCTTCACCGAACACCGATGGTTCGCGGTGTTCGGACAACTGAGATTTTGTTCACATCTGTGATCAATCGCCATTCGTGGTGACGATGATCCGTCGTTGGTCTGGGACACTGAAGCTCCGCCCAGATCAACAACTACATGGTGTGACGTGACCCCACAGACTGAACAATCACTGACAAGCGCCCGCGCTGTCGTGACGCAGGACCTCGACGACATCTGCACCCGTCTTTCAGCAGAACTCGCAGAGATGGCTGGCAAGCGACTCCTCTTGGTCGGCGGTGCCGGGTTCCTTGGCTACTACCTTGTTCAGACGATCGTTCATTACAACGAGACAGCGTCGGACCCGATCGACCTCACGGTGTACGACAGCTACGTGCGCGGCGTGCCGCTGTGGCTGAGCGACCTTGAAGGTACAGCGCACCTCACGCTGCAGACCCACGACGTCACCGACCCGGTGCCCGCATCGCTGGGCGCAGTCCAGTTCATCATCCATGCAGCATCCATCGCTTCGCCGATCTACTACCGCCAGCACCCCATCGAGACGATGGACGCAAACGTCAACGGGCTGCGCAACTTGCTGGAGTACGCACGGGGCCAGCAGAACTCCGACAGGCCAGTTGAAGGCTTCCTCTTCTATTCGACCAGCGAGATCTACGGCGACCCGCTCCCGCAAGACATTCCCACCCCAGAGACGTACCGGGGCAACGTTTCGTGCACCGGCCCACGCGCTTGCTACGACGAGTCGAAGCGCTACGGCGAGACACTATGCGTCAACTTCTCGCAGCAATACGGGCTCCCCATCAAGACGGCTCGGCCGTTCAACAATTACGGCCCTGGTCTGAAGATTACCGACGCCCGCGTGCTGCCCGACTTCGCCCGCGACGTGCTGGCCGGCCGAGACATCGTGATGTACTCCGACGGTGCCCCCACCCGCACGTTCTGCTACATCGCAGACGCCATTGTGGGGTACTACAAGGTGCTCGTAAAGGGCCGCCCGGGCGAGGCATACAACATCGGAACCGAAACGCCCGAGATCTCCATGCGAGAACTCGCAGACCGTGTCGTCGAAGCGTCACGCACCCTGTTCGGCTACGAGGGGAAGGTCGTGTTCGCGAAGTCGTCCGACGAGGCCTACCTCGTGGACAATCCCAACCGGCGCTGCCCCATCATCACGAAGGCGAGGACCGAACTCGGTTACGAGCCAATGGTCGGTATCGACGACGGCCTCACCCGGTCTCTCACCTGGTACCTCGGCAACCAAGAAGCTTCGGAGGCTTGACATGAAAGTATCAATTGCCGGAACCGGCTACGTCGGTCTCGTCAGCGGAGTGTGCCTTGCGCACTACGGCCACGACGTCACCTGCATCGACATCGATCAGGCCAAGGTCGACGCAATCAACAGCGGCGTCTCCCCGATCTACGAACCGGGGCTCGATGAATTGCTAGCGGCCAACGTGGGAGTGCGGCTGCGTGCCACGACCGATTTGCGGGCAGCGGTGGAAGCTACCGACATCACTTTGATCGCCGTCGGAACACCGTTCGACGGGGAACACATCGACCTGCGGTTCGTCGAAGGAGTCGCCAGCGAAATCGGCGACGTGCTTCGCACGAAGGACACCTACCACGCCGTTGTCGTGAAGAGCACGGTGGTACCAGGCACCACCGAAGGCCCCGTACTGCGTGCACTCGAAGCCGCCTCGGGGAAGACCGCCGGCAAAGACTTCGGCCTCGGGATGAACCCGGAGTTCCTCAAAGAGGGCGAGGCCATCGAGGACTTCATGGCACCCGATCGCATTGTGCTGGGTGGCGTCGACGAGCGCTCCATCGACGCACTGGGCGAGCTGTATGCACCGTTCGCCAACGTCGACAAGATTCGCACCAGCCCGCGCACCGCCGAGATGATTAAGTACACCGCCAACTCGCTGCTTGCCACCATGATCTCGTACTCGAATGAGATTGCCAACCTGTGCACAGCGGTCGGCGTCGACGTTACCGATGCGTTCAGCGGCGTACACCTCGACAAGCGACTCTCGCCGATCCTGGCCGACGGCACGCGGATCACACCGTCTATCGCCACCTACCTGTGGCCCGGTTGCGGCTTCGGAGGCAGCTGCTTCCCGAAGGACGTCAAAGCGCTCATTGCCTATGGCGAAGATGCTGGGTCACCAATGCCGATGCTGCGCTCGGTTGTCGACATCAACAACGCGCAACCTCAGCGCATGATTGATCTGCTCACTTACCATTACCCCGACCTCACCGGCAGGCCCATCACCGTTCTCGGTGTGGCGTTCAAACCCGGCACAGACGACATCAGAGAGTCTCCTGGCATCGCCATCGTTCAGCAACTGGCCGAGCTCGGCGCCGTTGTCACGGTGCACGACCCCGTGGCCGAATCAGCTGCACGGAAAGTGCTTCCCGACTCAGTTGGTTTTGCCGCCGAACTCGACGATGCCATCGCCAACGCCGACGCCATTCTGCTCACCACCCGTTGGGCGTTGTACGCCAACCTGGCCGCATCGGTCCGCTCCCTGCCGAAGACTCCGCTGGTCATCGACGGGCGGCGCATGTTGGACAAGAACGACTTTGCACGCTTCGAAGCAATCGGCCTGCCGATCGGGCTCTCTGCCAACAACGGCCAGGTGCCCGCATGATCCTCATCGACACCGCGCTCGCAAAGCGTGCAGCCGCCAACAACCCCGTCCTGTTCGGCATGTTCGGTGCAGGGTTCATGGCCGCAGGCATCGCCAACCAGATGCAATACATGACAGGCATTCGCCTCGGCGCGGTGTGCAACCGCACACCGGCCAACGCTGTTGCAATGCTCACCAAGCACGGCATCTCTGACGTCGAAGAGGTCTCCACCACGGAAGCGCTCGACGCCGTGATTGCCAGAGGCGGTTGCGCGGTCACTTCCGACGCGTTGGTGATGGCAGCTTCGACTCGCCTCGAATGTCTCGTCGAGGCCACCGGCCACGTGGAGTACGGCGCGCAGGCCACGATGGCGGCCATCGACAACGGCCAGCACATGGTGCTCATGAACGCCGAACTCGACGGTACCGTTGGACCGATCCTGAAGGTAAAAGCCGATGCCGCTGGAGTGGTGATTACCGGCTGCGACGGCGACCAGCCCGGGGTCGAGATCAACCTCGTGCGGTTCGTCAAAACAATGGGTCTCATCCCACGTGTCTGCGGCAACATCAAGGGTCTTCAAGACCGGTACCGCAACCCAACCACCCAGGCGAGCTTCGCAAAACAGTGGGGTCAAACGGCCAACATGGTCACCAGCTTCGCCGACGGCACCAAGATCTCGTTCGAACAGGCCATCGTTGCAAACGCCACCGGCATGCGCGTCGCGCAGCGCGGCATGATCGGTATCGAGCACAAGGGCCACGTCGACGAACTTGTCGGCAGTTACGACATGGACCAGGTCCGTGACCTTGGCGGCATTGTCGAATACGTCGTCGGGTCGGTGCCCAGCCCGGGTGTCTACGTGTTTGCCGAAGCGCAAGATGCCACCCAGGCGCATTACCTGAACTACGGCAAGCTTGGCGCTGGTCCGGTGTACAGCTTCTACGTGCCGTATCACCTCACCATCTTCGAAGTGCCCCTCACCGTTGCGAGAGTCGTGCTGTTCGGTGACGCCGCCATTGCTCCAGTGGGAGGACCAGTCGTCGAAGTGATCACTGCTGCAAAGGTGGATTCGCCCGCAGGCACCGTTCTCGACGGTCTCGGCGAATACCTCACGTATGGCATGTGCGAAAACGCTGACACATCGCGGGCCGAAGGCTTGCTCCCGATGGGCCTCGCCGAAGGATGCCGTCTCGTTCGCGACGTCAAGAAGGATGACTTCATCCGTTTCGCGGACGTCGAACTTCCAACGGGCTCTCTCACCATCGAGCTGTGGCGTGAGCAACAGGCTTACTTTGCAGCTGGTGCTGCTGAGCCCACAACACCGGCATGATTTTCACGCCCACGCCTATCGCAGGCGCGATGGTCGTTGATCTGGAACCTCGGTCGGACGACCGCGGCTTCTTCTCGCGGTCGTACTGTGCCGACGAGTTCGCTGTAGCCGGGATCGACCACCAGGTGGTGCAGGAAAACGTCTCGTTCAACCTTCTTGCCGGCACCTGTCGGGGAATCCATTTCCAACGCCCACCTCACGCAGAGGCAAAGCTCGTGCGGTGCACCAACGGCGCGATCTTCGACGTGCTCGTCGACCTGCGGCCGGAATCCGACACGTTCGGTCAGTGGTACGGGGTCGAATTGACTGGAGAGAACCGTCGGGCGTTGTACGTGCCGACCCGATGCGGGCACGCGTATCTCACGCTGACCGAGGGAGCCGAAGTCACCTATCAGGTCAGCCAGCGGTACAACGGACCAGCAGAGGGTGGCCTCCGTCCGGAGGACTCAACTATCGCGATCATTTGGCCGATGACACCCCGCATCGTTTCTCCAAAGGACGCCAGTTGGCCATCGTTCGATGATCAGGTTGACGAGCTTCGGGCAACCATGCAGGCCCAATCACCACACAGCTGAGCGTTCGTTCATCAACGAGAGTGAATTGCGCCGACAGTGCTGTACCGGCTGAATGCGGCCCACGTATCCTGGCAGGAACGCCGACGACGGAGCCGGTTGTAATGCTTTGGAAACCGAGAATCACATGATCATGAAAACTGCACATAGGTGTCCACGATGAAGGTCGTCCTTCTTGCCGGCGGCCTTGGTACGCGACTCGCTGAAGAGACCTCTGTCCGTCCAAAACCGATGGTTGAAGTCGGCGGCAATCCGATCTTGTGGCACATCATGAAGATCTATTCGCATCACGGTCTGAATGACTTCGTCGTTTGCTGCGGTTACAAAGGTTGGATCATCAAGGAGTATTTCGCTCAATACTTCATGAAGACCGCGGACGTCACGTTCGACCTCGCTTCCAACACGATGGAAGTCCACGGTCGACGTACGGAACCTTGGCGAGTCACACTGATCGACACGGGCGAGGCAACCATGACCGGGGGGCGCATCAAGCGCGTTGCCGATCACATCGACGGAACGTTCTGCCTGACCTATGGCGACGGGGTGTCCAATGTCGACGTCACCAAACTGATCGAATTCCACAAGGAGCAGGGCCGAGCTGCGACCCTCACTGCGGTGCAGCCCGCTGGCCGATTCGGGGCGCTAGCCCTCGGCTCGGGCCAGTCTCAGGTCTCGTCGTTCCACGAAAAGCCCGATGGCGACGGCGCTTGGGTGAACGGCGGGTTCTTCGTATGCGAACCGTCAGTCATCGATCACATCACCGACGATTCGACAGTGTGGGAGCAGGAACCGCTCAACACACTCGCATCATCGGGCCAACTGTCGGCATTTCGCCACTCAGGCTTTTGGCAGCCGATGGACAGCTTGAACGACAAACGCAAGTTGGAAGACATGTGGACCGCTGGTACGGCGCCTTGGAAAGTCTGGTCCGACACCTGATGCAGATCTGCTTCGTCACCAACCGCCCCGCTTGGCCCCTGTACCCGGGGTTCAAACGTCGCGCCGGAATGGTGCTGCAGGCATTGGCCGAATTGGGTGAGGTCGACGTGGTGATGGCGCTGCCCGACCACTACCCAACCGTTCCGTGCCCGCCGACCATTGATCCTGCCCGAGTTACCGTGCTCAGCGTTCCGCGCCCGTCGAAACCGAAAGCCATTTTCAACTGGCTCACGGGTCCGTTGCCGCTCTCGATGACGTCGGTGACCTGGGGAGCGGCCGCACCGGAGTTGGAACGAAAGCTGGAAGCAAATCAGTACGACGTGGTCTGGGTTCTGGCTGGTACTGCATGGCCGCTTGTCAGCGAAGCCGTTGCACGATTTCCGAAGACTCGTTTCGTGATCGACCTCGACGACCTCGAAGACGAAAAGATCCGTCACCGGAAGGCAACCACCAGCTGGAACCTCCGCTCACCACGAAGCACCGTTTTTCGTCTCGTCGACACACTTGACCTTCGCCGTTGGGAGACGCTCCACCAACAAATCGCCAAATCGGCGCACGCCATCACCGTCTGCTCGGCAGATGACACAGCGAAGCTCAACGCCCGCTATGGGATCGCAACCGTTCACCCAGTCCCCAACGGATATGCCGCACCCGACCGGATGCAGACCGACGCCGACGTTGATCGGTTGAACCCGATATTGCTGTTCGTGGGCGATCTCACGTACCGCCCCAACGAGGAAGCAGCTCGGTTCCTCTGCGAACAGGTTCTCCCACTCGTTCGAAAAGCCCATCCCACAGCCCGCGTACGACTGGTCGGACCGCAGGGTTCGACAGGCCCCGCTCTGGCGACTCAGCCCGGCGTCGAGTGTGTCGGTGTTGTGGAGTCAATCGAGATGGAACTGCTCAACGCATCCGCGAGCTGCGCTCCGCTGCTGTCCGGCGGCGGTACCCGAATCAAGATCATCGAGGCTTACGCGTACGGGGTACCGGTGGTGGCAACGACGATCGGCGCTGAAGGCCTCGGGGCAACCCCCGGGGTGGAGCTGCTCATCGGCGATACCACCGAGGATTTCGCGGCGCAATGCAACTCGTTGATATCCACCCCAAGCGTTGGCGCGGCCTTGCGTATCGCAGCCCGCGAGTCTTTTGACCGTTCATTCACTGCCCGCTCTGTGCGCGACGCTGAAGAACAAGTTTTGCAATCGATCCTGGGAACCAACTTGGGATCACCCGACGGTAGGATTGTCCGTTTCTCTGACCCGAAGGTCGGAGCCTGAGGTCAGGCACACACACATCATGGAACTCCGTATTCTTCTGGGCTCAATCAAGCGGTGGTGGGTCCCCATCACACTTGCGGCTGTTGCATTCTCACAACTCGGCCTGATTTTTGCCCTGGCAGCCAATGCCACGTCGACCGCGCAGTCAGCACTCATCATCCAGCCGCCGGCGTCAAGCCTTGGCGGCAACATCAACTACGCCGACCCCGATCGGTACGTCGACACACAGTTGGTGGTGCTGAAGAGCCCGCAGATCACGAAACTGGCTATGGAGTCGCTTGGCCTCACCGGTTCCACTGATCAGGTCAGCAAGCGGATTCGCGTGACCCACGCCCCCAAATCCGACCTCGTCAAGGTGTATGCCACCGCAAAGTCAGATCAGGAAGCTATCGACCTCGCGAATGCGTTCGTCGCTTCGTTCATCGGCGATCAGGAGTCTCGTTTGGCTTCGGCGCGTGGACCTGAACTCAAGGTGATCGGCGATCGCCTGGAAGGTATCGGCGACGAGCTCCGCACGGCTGAAGACCGGGTCTATAACGATCCGAGCGATTCCAGTGCCCGCGTTGACCGTGACGCGCTCTTGGTCGAATACACCGAACTCGTTCGCTCGCGGACTGCCTACGAATTCACCAACCGAGCCCGGGTCAACTCATCGGTGGCCGAATTCGCGGCATCTGCTGAACGCTCCGGCGTCCGCCCGCCGCTCAGATGGACTGCACTGGCGCTCATCATCGGCGGGCTGCTGGCCTCTGCCATGGCAATCGGCTGGTCGTGGCTGACGCCGATGGTTGTCGACGAGCGCCAGCTCGGTGAGCTGGTCGGAGCTCCGGTCGGTCCCTTGCTCCCCTGGCTGCGACCGCAGGTACCGAACAGAAACTGGTTCCTCAACCCCACCTCGCCGAACTACGCATCCGCCGTCAAAGACATATGTATTCGCGCTGACAATGCTGTCCCGTTGTCAGTCACCTTCAAGATTGCGGTGGTTGGCGTCACTCGCGGCCTTGGCACGTCTGGGCTAGCGGTCAGCGTCGCGTCATTCTTCGCCCGCTCGGCAACGGTGCTGCTGGTCGATGGCAACTCCGAGGACTCTGATTTGTCGGTCGCCTTCGATGCCTTCGACGGCGAAAGAATCTCGACATTCGATCTGAATCAGATGGACGACGGCGACGACAGTGTGGTCCGTCGTCTCACAAAGCGACTGCCCGACACCGACATCGACTTCATCGGTGGCCTCGCGCCTCGGCTCAACCGGTTCAACGTTGCACCAATCATGGAGCGGTTCGAGTCGGTCTCAGATGTCGTTGTTGTTGACTGTGCCCCATTCTCAGAAAGCGCGCTTACTATCTCGGTCTGCGAGGTCGCAGACGTTGTCGTCCTGGTCGTTCCATCCCGCAAGCTTGCACAAGAAACTGTCCGGCAGTTCATGGCACAGGTCGGCGACACCCCAGTTGTTGCAATTGTCAGCAGCGGCAGCCGTCGGGCCGGTCGGTCCACCTCCAGCGGACGTGGACGTAAGGCGTCTTCGCTGCGGCGCGCTGGGCAGAGCGAGCCGCCAGCCGTCGCAGACGGGCCAAGCCGTGTCGAAGAGCTGGTGACCAACACAACCGCTGCCGGCCCAGGAACACAGTCACGCAACCAACGTCGCACACGTCCTGTCGCCACCGAACAACGATGAGTCGAGTCTCTCGCAAAGCAGCAACCTCGACTGACAACGCCGGCGTGGTCTCGTTCTCGGCGGGCGACTACTGGTATCACAGCCATACGCACGCTGACTTTCAGATCTCACACGAACTCGCCAAGACTCGTCCGGTACTCATCGTCAACAGCATGGGCATGCGCATGCCGTCGCTCGGAAACGCGGACGGATGGATGAGAGTTCGCCGCAAGCTCAAATCCATCAGCCATGTGGTGAAGCACCCGCAGCCGAACCTCACCGTACTCAGCCCCATTTTTCTGCCTGTCTACGGCACGGGTTTCTTCGCTCGGATGAACTCGGTGTTCGTCACAGCCCAGGTTCGAATGGTCATGTCGCGGTTTGGTCCATTCCGGTACAGGATCGTGGCCAACCCAACGGCGTGGCGCACAGCCCAACATGTTGGTGACGGTCCAATTGTGCTGTACCGGGTCGATCACTTTTCAGCAACAGAAGACGTCGATACGTCGAAGATCAGCGAACTCGAAGACATCGCGTTCCTTGAAGCCGACGCCACGCTTTACTCCAGCGGTGCGTTGATGCGACGCGAACCTGACCGCCACCACGGCAAAGGCCGTCTGTTCGAACACGGTGTCGACCTGTCGTTGTTCGACCCGGACGCCGCTCCCGTAGAGCCGGCCGATCTACGGTCGATCGGGCACCCACGCGTCGTCATGATGGGATCGCTTGAAAAGACAGACCGCATCGAGCAAACCCTCGCTATAGCAGCGCAGGTTCCAGAAGCCCAGTTCGTGATCATCGGTGGTGGCGTCAAGACGGTTCCGAAGTCCACTCTCCCCAACGTCCACTTCCTTGGTCAGAAGCAGCCATCAGAGCTACCTGCCTACCTCGCACACGTCGATGTCGGGCTTGTTGTTGTGGCCCGTTCCGAGTGGGGCGCAGCAGCGAGCCCGATCAAGCTCAAGGAATATCTGGCTATGGGTCTACCTGTCGTGTCGACATGGTTCGACGACGTCGAATTGTTCGGAGACCACATTCGCTACGCAACCTCCAACGAGGACGTCGCTCGCGAGTTGCGCCACACTCTGGCCGACCACGGTCCATCTACACGCTCGGAGCGCCTAGCGCGCGTAGCCAGCGAAGGCTGGGATGCTAAGGCAGCCGAATTCATGCGCATCTTGCAACAACTCGACGCCGACGCAACTGCCCTCGGCTAGCTGCCGGTAAAGCTTGTCTTGCTCGCTCAGCGGCTGTTGTTCGTGGGGCGCACGCCTCGGCGGGAGACTCGGTGACGTGGACCATTTCGGCGCTGGATGATAGGCGCACCATGGGCCGGTTTCTTGCCCAGTAACAACAAGGCTCCCCACAACGCGATGAGTACGCCAACCTCAGCGATCAGGCTGGCGATGGCTGCGCCACGTGGCCCATGCACCGGTGCCAACGTCAGGTACAGCACGATGGCCAGGACACAACCAAATAGTTGTGACATCGCGCGAAAGACTCGTCGCCCGAGGCCCACCAACAAGTTGGCCGAATTCGGGACGAGCGCGCGAACCGGCAGAATCGCTCCGAGGATCACGATGAGGCTGGCATCTGTGCCAAACCGATCAGGTGCATAGCGCGTCAACGCGACTGCCAACCCGGCCAACACTCCCCATGCGGCGAACCCGTACAACAAGGTCAGCTTTGAAACCCGTATGAGGCGGCGGACGGCCTCACGTGGGTTGTGCTGATCGACCACAAACTGGGTATGCATCGTGCCGGTGAGCGCTCGCAAAGGAAGCGCCAGGACCTGAAACAAACGGAACCCAGCCGAGTAGTGCGCTGCCGCCGTTTCGCCCGAGATGCGAAGCACGAACGTCTTGTCGATCTCCTCCTGGACGGAGGCCGCAGAGCCGCCGATCTGGTAACTGCTCAGCGCGCTTATGAACGCACGATCGGGTCGGCGAAGGTGAAACTCGTGCCCGCGTAGTAACAGCAGGAGCGCAGCAATCCAGGTCATAGCGGACCCGAAGATCACAACCGAAGCGAGCTGGGTAGAAATCAGAGCCCCGACCACTAGGCCCACGGCGCGCACGACGGCTAACACCGAACGCACGGTTGCTGCTGAGCGCATTCCCCGGGTTGCTTGACGGGACGCCGCAACGGAATGGGTAAACCAGAGGGCGAGGTCGCCGGTGATTACGACGAGCGCGATCCACACCCGAGCCGACGGAATGATGAAGTGGGTGAGGGCCCCCGTCACCGCCAATGCAAAGGGAAAACTGAGACCAAAGCAAAACAGGGCTCGGGAATACTGCACATGCCAACCGGCAGGATGACGCGCTGTCGATTCCAGAACGACAAGCGGGATTGCCTGCCAAACCAACGCACCGACCGACGTGGTGATGCCAAGAATTCCCGAATACTCGCCGTACTCCGTTGCGGGAATCAACAGTACGAGAATGACGAACGAGATTATCTGGCATGCCAGGAGCACACCCTCGCTCATCAGGGTCACCCCGAACCCTCGAACCAAGCGGTGCGAGAGGAGGGATTTCACAGCCACGAAAGTAGCTCGTTGATCATGGTGATCGTGCTGATCATGCTGACTGGGTTGTTCAGCGGCCAGGTCGAACAGTGGGTCGAGCAGGCGGTCGAACAGCGGGTCGGGCAGCGGGTCGGGCAGCGGGTCGGGCTGCGCTGCCGCGCTCGCGCTGCCCCGCGACCCGAGCACCAGCCTTCGGCAAAAGGGCGCGGGACCGGGCCAAGTTCGAATTGCCCCGGACAGCACTGTTGGCCCCGGCGTTTGATTGCGCGTCGATGCCACGGATCAGCTCGTAGGACATCGCAGACAGCAACGCGTACCAGCTCAGCCAACCGAGGAACACGGCGTCGGAAATGCCGAGAACGGTGAGGGCAATGGTCGAGGCGATGATCCACGCCGCCTCTTTCGGGCGGGTAGGGAGCGCACGCGCTGCACGCCGCACCGTGGACAATGCCCAGCCGGCCATGATCAACACACCAACGGTCCCCACCTGCAGCACCTGCTCGATGAACGTGTTGTGCGCATCGACCACCGCAAAGTCGCCAACGAGACGGTTGATCTCCGGTCCTGGACCAGCTTTGCTTTCCCAAATCGCGCCGAACCCGTAACCGAAAACTGGCTCGGCGCGGGCGACGGGCACCGACACCTTCCAGATTTCGGTCCGGCCTGTGAGCGTGGTGTCCTTACCAGTGGCCTGAATCACCGTGCTGAGCGAAAAGCCGATGGTCAGCGAAATGAACAACCCGCCGAGCAGCAAGGACAACACTCGAAGCGATGTCTTGCCGCGCCGATCAAGGCGTTCCGACAGCATGACTACCCAGTAGACGCCGAGGCCAGCCACCGCTGCGAACAAGGCCGTTGTCGCTGTAGAGAAGCGAAGTAGCACCGCCGCGGCAAGGATCCAGGGGATCGCTTTTCTCCCAAGGTCTCGATCTGCAGCGAACCCGAGAATAGACAGCAACATGACTTTGGCCAACGTGTTCTTGTGACCGAAGAAACCGCGCAACCCCGTCTCGATATCGCCAGCTAGAGGTGCCGACGATGCGGAAGGTCGAAGCGCCCAATAGAAGAACATTGCAACTACGGCGACCTGCATCATGATTCGCACCGTCCGCTTTGATCGGTGGTAACCGAGGAGCGAGATTGCAATTGTGACAGCAGCGACCCTGGAGTACTCCCGGAACAACTGTTGCACTGTCTGCCCGCGATCAACGGTCCAGGCCAAGCTCGTGACCGACCAAACCATCAAAACAACGAGCCACGGGTCGAAGCGAACTCGTCCGATCGAACTCGAAGCGGTTCGCATGATGCCAATAAGCAAAAACAGCGCAGTGGGGACAATGCGGAACACTGGCGGACCCGGCAGAACGACGAACGAGGTCAGATACGTGACGATCAACGTGAGGTGAAAGGGCCACTCCACCGGGGCTACGGCTTCGTCGGTCCAACGCGCATCTACCTGTGCAGCAACCAGCGATGGATGCGAGACCGATACAGGATTGGTCGACCTCACGGTCACTTCTTTCGGGTCGTCGGCAAAACAGCCAGCTTCGTTGTGCTGCGACCGGCAGTAGTGGGAGGCGTCTTTTGCGCCGCACGCGTGGTAACCGGGCGAGTTGTGGCGGCCATCATGGCACGCGGGTTGGCTCCGGCCGAAACAAGCAATCCCCTTCGTGCGTCACCAGCCACGTTGCCGCCGAGCCCGAGTATCCCCGGAACTTTCACCTCAGCGCCGGTGCAAGTTGACCCGCACATGAACACGTTGGAATTCCAGTCATTGAGCGACGCGAGCAGACCTTCGGGAGGAGCTGGCGTCCCGGCAGCACCGACGAACGTCTCAGGACCGGAAGCGCGAAAGAACAGGTTCCGGCGGAACTTGTTTCCCTTCGGGGGAGCAGACCACACGTTGTCGTTCAGGCCCAGCAAGAATGCGGTTCCTGCGTCGGTACGGTCGAGGCTGACGAACGTGTTGTCGGCGATGGTGGAGTCGGCGAGCGCCCGGTAGTAGTACGGCAAATCGGTTCCGTTGAAGTTGCCGTACTCGTTGGACAGCGATCCGGTTGCAACCACGACCAGCGGTCCCAGGCCGTCTCGAGCAACGCTGGATACCACCACGTTCCCCGTTACGGTGTGGCCGGATCCACTGAGCATCAGGTCGCCGTTCAAGATGACGTTTTTCGAAACGGTGACTCGATCTCCGTAACGGACCTCTATGCGTCCGGAGCCCAGCACGTTGCCCGTGATTGTGACCGATGAGGATTTGATACCGATGACATACGGCCAGCCCTCCCAGCCGCTGATCTCGTTGTACGCAATGGTTGTATTGGTGTCTTCGGCCCCGAAACCAAACCCGATCTTGATGGCTTCAGTCTCACCGTCGTTGATCCCGTGCGGCCCTTGGATGCGGTTCCCGACATAGGAATTCCCGCGCAGCCCATGGTTCTGCCAAAACACGGTATTACGCGGGCGGATGAACACATTGCTGTCGAACACGGCCTTGCGGTCGACCTGTGGGCGGGCCATCCCGTCTGGATCGGACGTGCCTTCCGCCGCAGGGTTGTCCAAAAAGACCAGCCCGGTAGTTGCACCGCCGTTGCCGTCGCCACACTCCTCGAACACGCTTCTCGTGACACGGTTACCAAGACCGCCGACCTCAATCACCCGCGAGGCAGTTTTGACAAACTTCAACCGATCAACAGTGACGTAGTTCCCGAGCAAGCGGAACTTTGATTCCCGGGTAAACACAGCCCCGAGTGGTCGCTTCGACGTGATGACAATGGGAGCAGCAGCGGTTCCTACCGCGCTGACATCAATCTGACCCTCGTACTCTCCGTCTGCAAGCTCAACGACCGTCCCAGGGGTTGCGTTCTGCAGAGCCGTCACAAGTTCGGCGACGGAAGCTGCGCTCACCCGCCGTGTGACTTTGCCATCAACCACCTTTGGCCTGCTCGTGGCACTCGGCCCGACATCAGGAATCAGTGGGTTGAAGCCAGTTGGAAAGACAGGTATACCCGTTCCCACGTAGGGGCTCAGCGGACCCCCGGACGTAACTGGAACAGTGACGGCGGGGCGACGCGTGGTTTGCGTGGCGGCGCCTGCACTAGACCCGCCAGGAAGCCCGAACCGAACGAAACCGGTGCCGATGAGCGGCAGCACCAGCACGATGAGAACCAGGATCCACCGGATCCGGCGGTTGGCATCGCTGTGTTCAATCATCCCCTGGTCTGCGCTATCGCCGCTGCCAGCATGTCAGCAGCGTCCACGGCTCCGTCGAGTTCGTTAGCCGTGCGAATGTCGCGTGCCTTCGTGAGATATGGAATGGCTTCATTCGGCCGACGGGACGAGAACAAAGCCCAGCCAACGTTGTAATTGGCTGTTCCCAATTGCTGGGGTTCGCCTGCGTTCGCGGTGAAGATCTCGAGCGCCTTCATGGCCGGATCCAAGGCGTCTGTCGCGCGGTTTTCGAACAGGTAGGACGAGGCCACGTCGAGGTACCCCTGGCCGATGTCGAGCGGCTTCGCCCCGGGCTGAGCCTTCAATGTCTCGAGCGCCTCGATGAACACACTCGTGGCCTTGCTGCTCTTCGTGGACCACAGCGCGTATCCGAGAAAGCGAAGTGACGTGACGAGATCGGGATCGCTGATCTGCTGACGGATCTTCACCGCTTCTTCGAGCAGCTCAACGGCCTCGGGGTACTGACGGGCCGATGACAAGGCCCAGCCCAAATTGTGCAACGCGCCGGCCAACTTGGCCGAATTGGAACCCTTGCGTGACAAATCGACCAGCTCTCGCAACGGTGCAATTGCATCGCTGTGGCGCCCAGCCAGGATCAGCGTCAGCCCAAGGTTGTCCAGCGATTCCGACAAGGTGGCTCCGGGAACCCCTGACCTCGCAAAGCCAACAAGCTTCTGCCGCGCCTCGATTTCGATGGAGGACTGCCGGGCTTCGCGCGCAGCGTTGGCTAGCAACATGTACAGGTCGACGCCTTGCTTGATGCGATCAACCTGTGGGCCGGAAAGCTTGATGGCTCGCTGCAGGACAGCAATGGCGTCAGCGCCTCGGCCAACAGCAGTGAGTGCCCAGCCCTGAGCCTGGAGCGCGTCAGCAAGCTTGAAGTTGTTTCCCTCGGACTCGGCGACGGCGCGTTCGAAGTACTTCAGCGCAGCTGCCGGGTTCTTGGTCTCCATGTAGATCGACCCGATGATCAGCGATGTCTCCGCTGTGTCGACACCTTTGGCGCCAGAGGCAGCGAGCGCGAGTACCTCTTCGAGAGTCTTGATGGCTTCGGCCGTCCTACCCGTTCCACGTTGGGCACGGCTGAGTAGCTGAAGGGCTTCAACGAGCGGCGCAGCACTTGTCGAAGCCGTCTGCAATTTGCGACGCAGCGCGATGGACTCTTCGAGCGGCGCAATGGCCTCGGCAGACTTTCCACCTTCAATTGACGCCCAACCGAGCATGGACAACGACGATGCCAAGTTGTTGTCGTCACGAAGCTTGCGGAAGAGCGCGACGGACTCCTTCAAAGCAGTGATTGACGCCGCGTAGTTCTTCTGGCGCAGATTCTCATAGCCAAGATCTCGAAGTGCTTCGGCCAGGGTGCGCTGATCGGCACGCGAACGCGCCTCGGCAACGCGGGTCTCGGCGAGCCGAATAGCCGATACGTTCCGTTTGAAAGCTGTCGTTGGAGGTGCGGACCGACCAGTGGTGGTCGGTGGTGTGGTGGCTTTGGACGTGGCCTTCGTGGCTTTTGGCTTCGCCTTGGTTGCCGTTGCGGCAGACGCAGCTGAGCCTCCGGACACAGCGGCCGAACCAACGAGTCCGCATGCCATCGCCGCGGCCAGCCCACGGACCACGAATCGCCGATAGGGCACGTTCTGACGCGAACGCGCGTTGACCGCTGAGTTGGGGATCATGACGATTTCCTGTTCTTCCGTGAGGCGCTCTGGCACGGGAGCAGTTCCTCCACGCCGATGCTGGGACAAGTCTCGGGTGGGGTGAGCGTACCGTCAAGGTTGGGAGACCGAATTCACCACACTGTGTGACGAACGTTGTTCATCCGAGACGCACACCGACCCGCCTCACGACAGCGTCACGGGAAAGACCAGTATGGCGTTCAAATGAGGAGTATTGGTGAGACCGAAAGGCCAGTGGTTCAGCTGGTCCAATTCGCCTTTAACTTGTCCTGGTGCGCCTCAAGCGACTCGGGTAAATCGACTCCTGCACGAGTGAGCAACTCCGCTGCACGGTTCGACCAATCATGGTGGAGCGCCACGAAGCGAGGGCCTTCGAACGCAACCCGGTCTGCGTGATCGGTGTCAGCCAAGACCGATTGGATCAGATCGTGGTCCGCTGCGTGTCCGACGGGAATTCGGGGACCGAACCAACTGCGATCGAGGCCATCCATGTCGATCTCGTCGGGATGATGACCAATCGGCACCGCTCCGCCGCCAAGCGCCTCGGTGATCCGCAAACCGACTTCGACGGCACCGAGCGTTTCCTGCGGGGAATCGAACTTCGCATGGTTGGTCAGCATCAGGCGGCTGTGACGAATGGTGTTCATGTAGTTCTGACGATGGACGCGGAGGTCAGCGCACGGCCCAGGTGAGAAGGTGTCGAACAAATAGAGCTCGTCAGCCACGGCTTCTCGAAGCGCCGCATGCTGGACTGCGTCTCGGCGACCCGGGTTGTACAGCGTCACTCCGCGACGGTGTGCCCGACGATGCGTCAGCGGTCGGCCGTCAATTGCGAACGGCGCGAACCGGGTTGTGAGGTTCGGGAACCGCTGTTCGACGGCGCGGGCCCCGGCCAGCGTCATGATGCTGACAGCGTCGAACTGGGCGAAGACCTCGCCCATCGCTCCGGCCTGATCTTGCACGTGGCTTGGCCACAACTCGTGCACAACAGCTACCCACCGGGAAGCCAAGTCACGCCACCCTTTCACCAACCGGAGATCGCCGACGGTGTGCCCATTCGGAAATACCACCACGCCTACATCGGCCTGTGGTCTGGCAGGTGCCGTGAATCGAACGGGTGGTACAGGATCGAACCGGGTTCGAACGCCCTGCCATCTGAAGGTCGTCAACCGATGCGTCTCAAGGGGAATGACATACGCCTGAAGTACGTCGCGGATGGAGTCTTCAGCCTCAACGACAGGTGCGTGCCAAACCTGACTGAGCCGGCCCGCCCAGCTCAACAGCACGCTGGTGGTCATGGCGCGTTCTCCGAGCGTTCAAGCGCGTCGAGCAGATGCATAGAGATGTCTTGCACGATCACATCGTCACGGCCGAGGCCCTTTACGCCGTCGTCCATCATGATGTAGCAGAACGGGCATGCAGTCGCCACCCGGCTAGCACCAGTCGCCACCAGCTCGGCCGACCGCTCGTCGTTCACCTTGGTACCAATGGACTCTTCCATCCACATCCGGCCGCCACCGGCGCCGCAGCACATACCCTTCGTGCCGTTACGCGGTGCTTCCACGATCTGGATACCCTTCAGCGAACCAAGCACTTTGCGCGGCGCTGAGTACACGTCGTTGTGGCGGCCGAGGTAGCAACTGTCGTGGTAAACCACGCGCTCTTCGAGGCTCGCACCGCTCATGTCGAGGCGACCGAGCGCGATGAGTTCTTCCAGAAGCTGACTGTGATGAATGACCTGGTAGTGGCCGCCGAGCTGCGGGTACTCATTGAGCAGCGTGTTGAAGCAGTGAGGGCACTGCGTGATTATCTTTTTGACGCCCATGCCGTTGAGGCTCTCGACGTTGGCCATCGCAAGCATCTGGAAGACGTACTCGTTGCCCGAGCGCCGCGCTGGGTCACCCGTGCACTGCTCGTTCGGCCCAAGAATCGCAAAGTCGACTCCAGCACGCGCAAGCAGCTTCGCCGTGGCCTGCGTGACCTTCTTGTTCTTGTCGTCGAAGGAACCGGCGCACCCAACCCAGTAAAGGTATTCGTGGTCGAGCGGAGAGCCTGGCTCGACGATCGCGACCTGGGGCATGTTCTTCGCCCAATCTGCACGTTCACCTTGACCGATGCCCCACGGGTTGCCGGTGTTTTCCATCGACCGGTACGCGTTGCCCAGTTCCGATGGAAAATTGGACTCCATCAGCGACAGATAGCGGCGCATATCGAGGATCTTGTCGAGGATCTCTATATTGACCGGGCAGTTCTCGTCGCATGCTTTGCACGTGGTGCATGACCACACCTCTTCGGCACTGATGCGCTCGAAGACGCTGGACGACGAGACCGTGAGTTCCTTGTCGATGGACACCGGGGGCGACACACGAGAGTCTCCCGTGCCGGACAGCGCCATCACGGTCCCGATCTTCAGGACGATCTCACGCGGGTCAAGCGGCTTGCCGGTCGCATGCGCAGGGCACACTGCCGTACAGCGTCCGCACATCGTGCAGGCGTCTGTATCAAGCAGTTGCTTCCACGTAAAGTCCTCGATGGTGGATGCACCGAATGATTCAAGAGAGGTCTCCATCAGATTCGGCATCGGACGCATGGCGCCCTTCGGGCGTTCCCGGTCCTTCAAATACATGTTTAGCGGGCTCGTGAACATGTGGCGCAGCTTGGTGATGGGCAGGATGACTAGAAACGCCCCGAAGCTCAGGACGTGAGTGAGCCAGAAAACCCGGTGCCATCCCAGCAAGTTGGAACCACCATCGAACAACGCCGAAACCGGGTAGCCGATGAAGGCGCTCTGCTCGTGTGCGGGACGGCCCACCTCGGCGATGCGCATCGATTCAGCGAAAAAGCCGGACAGACCGAGAACGAGGAACATGATGAGGATGACTGCATCCTCGGGACGGTTCTTGATCCGAATCCGATACGGCCGTTGGACATAGCGCCGAACAATGGCCCACACGATCCCTGACACGAACAACAGTCCGAAGAAATCGCCGAAGAAATTGTGGGTTTGGTACGTCTTACCTGTGAGGAACTTGAGCGACACCGGCATCTGGTGGTCGATCTCGAGCAGCGTGGTCACACCGAACAGGCCCAGGAAACCGAAGTACATCAGCGAGTGCATGAGCCCCGCGGCGCGGTCACGCAGCAACGTTTGCATGTAGACACCCGAACGGAAGTCGCCCATGCGGCGTTTCACATTGCGGGCGTTGGTGGACCGGTCGTCTGGGGTCCCCCGCTGCCAGTTCTTGACTCGGTTGGCCATGGTGAAGCCACCGAACAAGAACAACAAAGGCAGGGCGACATAGAACGCCAGCTCCACAGCATCTGGAACGTTCCAGAAAACTTCGCGGCTGACAGGGTTATCCGGATGAGCTGTATTGAGCGCTCCGGCGACCCCCGACGCCGCCGTGACGAGGGCAAGGCCTGCCCCTATCGCGATGGAAATCTGGGCCGGACCAAACTTCGTTCGTGACGAAGTTGGGCCTGCGGAAGGTGAACCGTGGTCAGCTGGTGCGGACATAGCGCAACCAACCGTAGTGCCTCGACGCAGCGCGTCCAGAGTCAGGTACCCGAACCGGTCCCGCCGGAACAGTTGGCGCTGCGCAGGCGACTACAGGTACTCGACGTTGTCACCGGCCGGGACACACCGGCGCGTGTCCAGCACGTACGAAGACTGCGCGGAGATGGCCGCAAAATCAAACTGCGCGTGGTTGGTGAGCATCAACGAGCAGTCGAAGTCACCGAGGACCCCGTCTGCCGAGCAAATGTGCTCGACGCCAACCGGCACGTTGCGGTTGCCGGGCTCGACATGCGGATCGACCGACGTCACAACCGCCCCCATTTTCACCAGACGTTCGATGACGTGGATGGCCGGCGATTCGCGGGCATCGCTGGTATTGGCCTTGTAGGTGAGACCAAACGCGAGAATGCGCGCACCGTTGAGTGCCTTGCCCCGCTGGTTGAGGCCGTACATCACGCGGCGGACCACGTAGTCCGGCATGTGTTCGTTGACGTCGGTTGCAAGCTCCACGAACCGGAACGACTGGCCGAGGGCCTGACGTACCCGCCAGCTGAGGTAGCTCGGGTCGATGGGGAGGCAGTGACCGCCAACGCCAGGGCCGGGCGTGAAGCGCATGTAACCGAATGGCTTCGTGGAAGCCGCATCGATTGCTTCCCACAGGTCCAGTCCAAGGTCGTGGCTGTACATAGCCAGTTCGTTCATCAGCGCAATGTTGACGGTACGAAACGTGTTCTCGATCAGCTTCGACAACTCAGCAACGCCGCAAGACGAAACGGGAACCACGGTCTCCACGATGCTTTTGTAAAACTCGGCCACCGCCTGGCCCGACCGCTCGTCGATGCCTGCCACGATCTTTGGCGTGTTCTCAAGTCGATACGTCTGATTGCCGGGGTCGATTCGCTCAGGGCTGAAACCAACCATGAAGTCCGTTCCGGCCTTCATCCCCGACCCTGCCTCAAGCAGCGGGATGAGGACTTCTTCGGTCGTCCCCGGATACGTGGTGGATTCGAGAACCACGAGGCCGCCTTTGCGGAGACCGGCGGCAAGCGAATTGCCGGCTGCCTCGATGAACGAAAGGTCTGGGAGCGAATCCTTCAGCGGCGTTGGCACGGTGATCACCGCGACGTCGAAGCCGCCGATCGCGGCGTAGTCCGTTGTTGCCCGATAACGCCCTGTGGCACGTGCGACTGCAAGCCGCTCATCAGAGATGTCTTCAACGAATGAGATTCCGTCATTGAGGGCATCAACCCGGCGCTTGTCCACGTCGACACCCACAACATCGTGGCCCACTTCAACTGCGCGAACAGCGAGCGGAAGCCCGACATATCCCTGACCAATGACAACAAGTTTCTGCGGCATGGCCCGCAACCTACCGATCTCAGCGCCATTCGTGAAGGGCTTCGGCCAAGGTTCACACGAATTAGGTATCACCGATGACTCTGCCTTCACTTCAGAGCGGATAATCAACAGTGAACCTTCGTGCAGTTACCAAATTTGCGCGAAGGCGAGTCGGGGAGCTGCCGATACTGTCCTCATCACTTCGGCGCGCAGTAATGATGCGATCCAAAGTGAGTCCACGAACCAACCGGGAGCACCCACAATGAACGACCACGCTCGCACGCTTGCAGGCGGCGCAAAGCAATCGAGCGACCGCACCATCGACATCACCAGCGTTGATTCGCGCCGCGTGGACTTCATGGGAGTTCCGCTCGATGCACTGACAATGGACGAGACAGTTGACCGGTGCCGGGAGCTCGCGCACGGCTCGAAACCCGTCCAACACGTTGTCTTGAACGCAGCCAAGATGGTCACGTTGCAGTCCGACGAGCGTCTGCAAACAATTATTCGCTCCTGCGGGCTGGTAAATGCGGACGGCATGGCCGTCGTCTGGGCTGCACGAATGCTTGGCAAGAAGGTCCCAGAACGCGTTGCCGGAATCGACTTGTTCGTGAAGCTGGTCGAGGCAGCGGCCAAAGACGGTGACTCGGTGTTCTTTCTTGGCGCCGAAGAGGCCGTGGTCCACAAAGTTGCAGACGTCCTGACGGAAAAACACCCAACACTTCGTGTTGCTGGTGTTCACAACGGCTTTTGGACCGATGACTCATCATTGATCGCTACAATTCGCGCGACAAACCCCACGTACCTGTTCCTTGCCATCCCAAGCCCGCGCAAGGAGTACTGGCTCAACCAGCACCTCGAAACCCTGGGCGTTCCCTTCGTGATGGGCGTTGGCGGTTCGTTCGATGTCGTTGCCGGCAAGACCAGCCGGGCTCCGCTGTTTCTGCAAAAGACCGGGCTCGAATGGACGTGGCGTCTCATCCAAGAACCACGACGGATGTTCAAGCGGTACCTCAAGGGCAACACAGCCTTCATCAAGCTTGTCATCCAAGAACGAAAGAAATTGAAGGGAAGAAAATGAAACCAGCGGTCATCGCCGGTGCCCGACCCAACTTTGTGAAGGTCGGACCACTCCTCAAAGCGCTGCGCCGATCTGGAATCGACCCTCGGCTCATCCACACCGGCCAGCACTACGACGACGCGATGTCCGCATCGTTCTTCCGTGATCTTGATATTCAGCCGCCCGATGCCAACCTCGGCGTCGGCTCGGGCAGCCATGCGCACCAGACCGCCGCGGTGATGGACGCATTCGACAGCTGGCTCGATGCAAACCCTGAGATCGACACAGTCATCGTCGTCGGCGACGTCAACTCCACCCTGGCGTGCACTCTTGTCGGGGTGAAACGCGGCATTCCCGTTGCCCACGTCGAGGCCGGCCTTCGTTCCGGCGACCGCACCATGCCAGAGGAGATCAACCGGATTCTCGTCGATTCCGTTGCTGACTGGTTGTTGACTCCGTCGGCCGATGCTGATGACAACCTCGTTGCAGAAGGTGCGCATCAGTCCCGCATACGGCGCGTCGGCAACATCATGGTCGACAGCCTGTTCGATGCACGCGAACGACGCCCAGAGGTCACAACCATCGATCGTCTTGGGCTCAACGGGTCAAAGTACGGTCTCATGACGTTGCACCGCGCTGCGTTGGTCGATGACGCCACCAAGTTGGCCGAGGTCGTTCAATCGATGAACACCCTCAGCGAGACCCTCCCGATGGTGTTTCCGGTGCACCCGCGCACGGCCAACATGATCAAGACGCTGGGTCTGAATCCGGGGCCCGGCCTACACCTCACCGAGCCCCTGACTTATCTCGACTTCGTCGCTTGCCAGGCCGATGCATCCATCGTCCTGACCGACTCCGGCGGCGTGCAAGAAGAGACCACCTGTCTCGGCGTACCCTGCCTCACCTTGCGAGAATCGACCGAACGGCCCGTCACCGTGACCCACGGCACCAACGAGGTCGTCGGCGTCAACCCACGCTTGGCTCTCGAACGAGCGCTCGCACGGCTTTCCGAGCCTGTTATTCAGCGTCGCCCTGACCTGTGGGACGGCAAGACTGCTGACCGGGTCGTTGCAGCGCTCGCAACCCGCCCAACGTTCTCCTAAGGAGCCCTCATGTGCGGTATCGCCGGAGTGGTGGACCACTCCAAGTCCATCGACCCCAAGAACATGGCTCAGACCAGCCGGGCCATGGCCGACCTGCTCGACCATCGAGGCCCTGACGGCCGCGGATTTACTGACGAGCAGCCGGCCTGGTTGGCTCACACTCGCCTCGCCATCATCGACGTTGCGGGTTCGCCGCAGCCCATGCATACCGACGACGGCCGGCACACAATCGTGTTCAACGGTGAGATCGTCAATTACCAGCAACTCCGCGCCGACCACCACCTGACGTGCGTGACAGACGGTGACACCGAAGTTCTCCTGAAGATGCTGCTGCGCTTCGGCACAGACGCTCTTGCTCAATTGCGCGGCCAGTTCGCGTTTGCGTTGTGGGACCGCCAAGAACAAACACTGTTTCTGTCACGAGACCGCCTTGGTGTGCTTCCGCTTTTCTACTCAGTGACCGGCCGTCGGCTGGCTTTCGCTTCGGAGCTGCCGGCGCTCCGGCCTGCAGCGGAAACCTTCTCCTTCGACCCGAATTGTCTGGGCGATCTGCTCCGACGTCGGGCCGTGCCCGCTCCGCACACGACCATCTCGGGCGTCAAAAAGGTCATCCCCGGCACGTGGATGAAGTTCGCCCCTGATGGTGCTCTCACAAGCGGGTCATTCTGGAAAGCCACCACCCAACGCCCCGTCAAGCAGATGACCCCCGAAGCCGCCGTAGACCGTCTCGACGAGCTGCTCAACCTCTCGGTGGCGGAAAATCTCATTGCTGATGTACCCGTTGGTGCATACCTGTCCGGAGGAGTTGATTCCAGCCTCATCGTGGCGATAGCCGCTCAGCACACAGATCACCCGATCAAGACGTTTTGTGCCGGTTTCGGTGGCCCCGACGACGAACGTCATCATGCTGCACTCGTCGCGAAAACCGTCGGAACGGACCACCACGAAGTCGTGGTCGATGCCAGCCATTTTCTCGAGAGTCTTTCCATCCTCACGCGATATCGGGGCGCACCGGTATCCGAGGTGTCCGATATTGCGGTAGCTGCCCTCGCGGCTCAGGCCGTCAAAGAAGTCAAGGTCGTACTTTCTGGTGAAGGCAGCGATGAACTGTTCGCCGGCTATCCGAAATACAAGCTGGCTGGCGCAAGTGCAGCGCTTGGCCACGTGCCTGGCATCATTCGCAGGCCCGTCGCCAAGCTGCTATCCGAAAGCGGAGTTGCTGGGCCACGAGGTGCTTCTCTCTGGCAAAGCCTCCAGGGCGCCTCGGTCGAGGAACGCCTCACGGGCTGGTTCTCACCGCTCAACTCCACTGATGCACAGCGGCTTGGCCTCCCCGCGCCACGAGCTGCGCACTCCACTGCGTCCGGGTCACCTATCCACCGCATGGAGGTTGCCGACCTTCTGGCTTGGCTGCCGGACAACCTGCTCGAACGCGGTGACCGAATGACGATGTCTGCCAGCCTTGAGCTGCGGCCCCCATTCCTCGACCCGCGCATTGTCGACTTCGCGCTCGAACTCGATCCGTCCGTGAAACTTCATAAGCGCACAAACAAATGGCCTGTCCGAGAAGTTGCCCGCCGGTACGTTCCAGCATCCCTCATCGACCGCCCGAAAATTGGCTTCAAGGTGCCCCTGGCAGAGTGGCTGCGCAAGGACCTGTATACACCGGTCAGTGCGTTGCTCGACCCGAAGAACAACCGGTCACACAACTACATCAACAGCGAATACGGGCTCGAGTTGCTTCGAGCACACCGCGATGGCAAGGACCTCACCAAGAAGATCTGGCCACTGGTCACCCTTGAGGTCTACCTGCGGTCCATCAACCCGGACTGACGTTGAACTCCGACGTCGCCAAACAACGCGGGTGGCGCTGGACGCTGCGCCGAATCAGCAGAGGCGGACCGACTGAAGCGGCGTGGCGTGTGTTCCACATCGCGACCGTCACACGGTGGAACCGCTCGGAGGTTCCATCGCGCGTCGACCTCGGTTCAGTAGCTCACGACGCGAAGCGGCTCACCGATACTCGCCCGACCGATTCGGCCCTCGCGGCTGTGCGCGAGCAGGCGGAGCGCATCATGGCGGGGACAGTGAGTGTGCTCGGAGTGGTCCGACGAGATCTTCAGTCGCCGGATTGGCTCTCTGACGCCGACGCGTCGAACGCAATGGGAAAGGACCTCGATGGTTCCCACCCAAATGTCAGCTTGAAGCATGTGTGGGAGTTGTCGCGCCTGGCGCCCGTGGTCGACCTGTGCATCGCATACAACTCCACCGGCGACGCACGATACGCCGAAAGGGCTGTCGACTTACTGCAAAGTTGGACCCTCGTGCTGCGAGACCGTTCAAGCGTACTTTGGGGCAGCGGGGTCGAGGCGGCCGTGCGAATCATCGCCATCAGCAACATCATTCGTCTGCTGAGTGAAGAGCCGGCTGCTGCAGCCAGGCTCCGGACCAACCCAGACCTGGCCTGGACGGTTGATCGCCACCTCGACCGGCTCGCCCGCTTCCCCAGCAGATTTTCATCCGCGAACAATCACGCGTTGGTCGAGGCAGCCGGCCTTGTTGTCGGGTCAGTTGTCTTCGTTCCGAATGGCAAGGCGACCAGCTGGCAGGCCCTAGGCCTGAAGCGACTGCGCCATCAGCTGGACGCGCAACTGGATGGCGCTGGGCTGACCAAAGAGAAGGCAGCGGACTATCACGGCTTCATCACTGCAGTACTGGCTATGACGGTGGCAGCGTTCGACCAGGCCAACCACGAGCGACCCAACGACTTGGTCTCAACGTTGGAACGGATGCACGGCGGCGCACTCGCCTTGGCAGAGCGGGGCTCGCCGCGTTTCGGGGACGGAGATGACTCAACGGTGTTCGGCTCAGACACGCGAGCGCCCCTTGATCATGCGCTCGACCTGAGTTCTGCTGTGTTGGGTATCGAGCCAATTGAGGCAGACAAACAGTCGATGGCTGCGCTCTTGCTGCGAGCCTGGTCACCACGGGGAAAAGCCGGCGAGTACCGGCGACCGATCGCTAGCCCAACCGACGAGACGCTCGCGAAACACAGTTGGATCGCGACGCTCCGTTCAGAATCGGCGCTCGTCACGATGCGAACCGGTTCCATTGGATACCTTGCCGTTGCAGCGCACGGACACGCAGACCTGACGTCGTTTCAGCTCACGGTCGATGGTCGCCCTGTTCTTGTCGACCCTGGCACGTTCTGTTACGACAGCCACCCGGCTTGGCGCCAGTATCTCCGATCGTCTGCAGCCCATAACTGCCTGGTGCTCGAGGCGGCTGTGGCGGGCAATTCACCCGAAGACCGACAGCCCATCGACCAGGCCGAGTACTGGGGCCCTTTCTTATGGGGAACTGCACCGACGGCGCGACTTACCGAGTACCTTCCGTCGCAAGACGCGGTCGGCGCCGTGTCCACGGCTTCTTCGAGCACGTTCACCAGCGCCACGGCAGTGCACGACGGTTACAACCCACGCGGGTACGACACAACCCGCCAGATCAATCTGACCGATCGCAGCGTGACCTTTACCGACACCGTACGAGCGATTGCGCAGCGGGATGACACGATGGCCCAGCCCGTGTCGATTCGGCTGACCTTCGCACCGGACGTGATCGTCGGAGTGGTTACGACTGGTGGCGCGACCACCGCTTCCATCCAAGTGGGCGCACGAAACATGACGTTGCAGGTGGCAGACGGGTGGACCCTCACCGCGGTTTCTGGCCACTCATCTGGCGCGGGCTGGGTATCACCCTCGTTCGGCACCATCGTTCCGACGACGACACTGATACTACGTGGGCAGATGATTTCTGAGCGGCCCGCATCGCACACACTGCGGTGGAGCTGACGCGAGTTCACGTTTCAGTTCGGGCGGTGAAGAAGTGTCGGTGCCGCGTTGGTACACTGCCCTTGCTTGCTCTTCTTGGATGAGGAAGCAACAGTTTTGCGGATGTCGTTCAATGGTAGGACATCAGCTTCCCAAGCTGAGAATGCGGGTTCGATTCCCGTCATCCGCTCCACGAGTATTGCGTCGGTTCCTGGCGAGGTCCGGCGCAGTCCGCCGAGGGTCGGCCATCAGACGGTAACGGTAAGCGCCAACGATCTGCCGGCGTCGTCGCCGCCAGCAGTTCCTAACTGCTCGTCCCACCCATCGGAAAACACGTTGTCATTCTCCAACGACGCACGCGACAGGTTGGCAAGACTGGTCTCGTACCCGACGGCTAGGTAAGCGTCTTCGCACGCAGCCTGAGGCATGGCCATCTGCGAGGTCTTCAACAGGTTGCTCGCACTCAGCGCGTCGTCAACGCTCGGATACACCTCAAAGTGGATGTGCGGCCAGCGGCCGTCGTAACAGCCAGGAAAGATCGACGTGAACGAGACGTTTCCATCCACATCGGTCTCACCGACGGCGCGGAGGTAGTTAGCGTCTGGCGCTGTGTACATGGAGTAATTCCCGTCACGATCGCAGTGCCAGGCATAAACGGCTGCGCCTGCCATAGGTGCGCAACCGTTGGCCGAGCTGAGTAGCCGGAACGAGATGTTCGTCTTGGTGCCTTCTGCGTTGCCGCTAAACGAGCCGAAACTGCCACGCATGTCCTCACGCACGACGGCCCTGTCGCTGAACACATTGGGGCCATTGGACCCGTCACCCGGGTATGGCCCAGCGGTCTCTTCTGGGATCACCGCTGCACAGGTGCCAGCTTGCACAACATCTGCTGAGGTGGCCGCCGAATTAGTCGATGCTACGTCGGTCGCTGAAGGAGCGGATGGGTCTGCGAGCGAGTCGGTCAGCGACGTGGCGGAGTCCGACGAAGACGCACAAGCGGCAACTACGACGGCGGCACCGGCACCGGCGATGAGCTTGAGGACATGGCGTCGGCCCAAAAGCTGATCTAGGTCGAATGCAAGCCCACGATCGAACGCGTCGTCGTGGGAATGGCCCTGACGGAGGCGGACAGCACGATTGGGGTCGTCTTTCGGAATCATGGGGTCAGCTTGGCAAGCCTCTCCGAGAAGCCGGTAAGAGGAGCGCTGACAAATTCCGAGCAGCCAGTGCCTGCTTGCGTCAGTCTTTAGTGGCCACTGCGTTGGGGGTCACATTCATCTTGGGGACATACTCAGCAACTGCGATGGCCGAGCGGTCCAGCGCCTGACCTTCGTGCAAGCTGGCGACACACCGACAGCATGGTCCGTAGAACTCGGACTGCGCATCGACGCCGCAGCGCGGACAGGTGAACTCAAGCATTCGCGCACCCTAACCGGCTATGGAGACGGGAAGCACTGATCACTGGCACCCCCTCGTTCTTCTACAGTGTCCTCCCATGTCGGGACACGGAAATGGAGGCACGAAGGCGATTCTCGCCGCACTCGTTGCCAACCTCGGAATCTCAATCGCGAAATTCGTCGGGTTCCTCATCACCGGCGCCACATCGATGCTCGCCGAGAGTGTGCACTCGTTGGCTGACACCACTAACCAAGGGCTGTTGCTGCTGGGCAACAAGAAGGCCAAGCGAGACGAAGACGAACGGCATCCTTTTGGATACGGACGCACCCGTTACTTCTGGTCGTTCGTCGTCGCACTTGTGCTGTTCTCACTGGGCGGTCTCTTCGCGCTTTACGAAGGTACCCACAAGGTTCAGCATCCAGAAGAGTTGGACAAACCCGGTATTGCAATCGGCATTCTGATTGTGGCCATTGGGCTGGAGACGTACTCGTTCTGGACAGCAATCAAGGAATCAATCCCGCTCAAAGGTTCTCAAGGTTGGTGGAGGTTCATCAAGACTTCTCGCGTCCCTGAACTCCCTGTCCTTCTGCTGGAAGACTTCGGTGCATTGACTGGCCTGATTATTGCGCTCGGCGCTATCACGCTCTCCCTGGTAACTGACAACCCGGTCTGGGACGGCTACGGAACCCTTGCCATCGGCGTACTTCTGCTCATTATCGCTGTCATTCTCATCATTGAAATGCGGGGCTTGCTGCTTGGCGAGAGTGCGACTCGTGAAGACGTCGACAAAATGACCGGGGCGATCGAGTCATCTCCCGACGTAACTCGGCTCATTCATATGCGCACTGTTCATCAAGGTCCCGAAGACGTTCTCGTCGCTGCCAAGGTGGAACTCCGAGCAGAGCTCGACACAGCTGGTGTTTCACGTGCGATCGATGCGGTAGAGGCACTCATCCGTGCTGCGGTGCCAATTGCAAAGATGATTTACATCGAGCCGGCCATGTTCGACCCCAACCATTCAGAGGGGCCGAACCCGAGTCCAGCGCCGAGCTCCAACGTCCACTAACCGCCAAGTCAGCGGTAGAAGTTGGCGGGCCGTGTAGCTCGGTTCAGCGGTTGAAGTTCTCGAAATACCTCGACGGGGTTGGCCCGCGTTGGCCCTGGTACTTCGACCCAATCGATGTCGACCCGTACGGGTTGTCTGCCGGTGTCGTCATGTTGAGGAAACTGACCTGCCCAACACGCATTCCGGCATACAAGGTGATGGGCAGGTTGGCAACGTTCGACAACTCAAGGGTGATGTGCCCATCGAATCCCGGGTCGATAAACCCCGCTGTCGAGTGAATCAGCAAGCCAAGCCGACCCAAAGAGGACTTTCCCTCGATACGGGCAACGAGATCGTCTCCAAGGCTCAGCCGCTCGGCGGTGGATCCGAGCACGAACTCGCCCGGATGGAGAATGAACGCCGCTCCGTCAGAGATCTCGACGAGCTCCGTAAGGTCTTCCTGGTTTTCTTTGACATCGATGACCCGATGCGTGTGGTTGCGGAACACCCGGAAATAGCGGTCGAGGCGGAGGTCGACCGACGACGGTTGGATGTTGGCCGGTTCAAGAGGGTCGATCGAGATCCGACCGCTTTCCAGCGCTTCACGAATAGACCGATCGGAAAGGATCACGGCCACTGACACTAGCGGCGCCGGTCAGCGGGCTGTTTCAGCAGTTCAACGGCTCAACGGCTCGTGAGCGAAGCGAGACCCCAGACGAAGACCAGCAAGCCAACGGCGGCCATCCCAAGCGACCGACGACGCGGTGCCTTTCGCAGCTCTCCTGCACGAAGCGAGCGTCGAGGTCGGGTGAGCGCGGCGAGGTTGCCGACACAGAGCGCTAGCCCGAGGGCCATGACCAACATCACCAAAAGTTCTGCTCCACCGAGCACGGGCGCCTCCTGGCGTTCATGGGTGAGACAAAACCTACCCAGCTTTCGGTTGAATGTGCGCCTGAGGGAGACCCAGCTATGCCGTCGTAGTCGACGAGGTGGACGCTGGACGCACCGGGCTGATTTCGCCAGGAGCGGGACATCGCACCGGGTTGTCGTCTGCTCGCGCAGCCGAGAACAGTTCGTCGATCCGCCACAACTGGTCATCAGGATGGCTTCGCATCCGGACCACCACCGCAATTCCCGCAATGGCGGTTGGAAACGCTAGCAACGGCCGGTCGTCGAACTCGGCCTCGGCAATCAAGCAGTCCTCGGTCTCGTCGGTGACGATGTCGATCAGCAATGCCGGGTCGGCTGGTGTGCGTGCGAGCGAATTGCGGCTTTGGATCGCATCGCGCAAGTTGGCTTCTTCTGCGTCGCGGGCGGTTCCGGCGAACCCGTCGGCCAACAGCAGCAGAACGGCGTCGGTCACCTCGGTGTCGGTGATGGCTTGGCGGTACGCGTCACCCAACGCAGCCATGGATGCAGACGCACGCTCTTGCATCCGGCGAACCGCGCTGTCAGACGCCGGAAGCGTGGTATCAAGCGGGTCAGTGCTCGGCGGCGCAAACGGTGCGCTGCATGATGCCAACACCACACCGGTGGCTAGGCCACAGATCGCAGCCCGGGCCAACAACCAATTTGTGGAATACCTCACCACAGCGACTACCCGCGAGCTGCGTTGTCAAACTTGGTGTACTGATCGAGGAAGACGAGCTTGCTCGACCCAACCGCACCCGAGCGGTGTTTCGCCACGATGATTTCAGCAAGGCCTTTATCGGGTGAATCCGGGTTGTAGTAGTCGTCTCGATACAGGAACATCACAACGTCGGCGTCTTGCTCGAGCGACCCGGACTCACGAAGATCTGACAGCATCGGGCGTTTGTCTTGGCGCTGCTCCAAGTTACGAGACAGCTGAGAGAGGGCTATCACCGGAACGTCGAGTTCGCGGGCCAAGATCTTCAGACCACGACTGATCTCGGACACCTCGACCTGCCGGCTTTCGGCACCCGACCGGCCGGTCATGAGTTGGAGGTAGTCGATGACGATGACGCCGATCTCGCCAAGACGGCTCTTCAACCGCCGAGCTTTTGACCTGATCTCCATGACCGTGAGCTGTGCGTTGTCGTCGATGTAGATCGGCGTCTCGGCCATACGGCTGATCGCTGAAGTGATTTTGGGCCAGTCCGACGCGTCGAGCCGACCGTTACGCATACGTCGCGAATCAACTTTGGCGTCGGCACAAAGCAAACGCTGCGTGAGCTCGAGATGGCTCATTTCCAACGAAAAGATCATCGCCGGTTTGCCCACTTTGATACCGACATGCGAAGCAATACCGAGCGCAAACGCGGACTTGCCCATGGCAGGCCGGGCACCGACGATGTACAACGCACCTCGTTGCAAGCCGTTGAGCTGATCGTCGAGGTCGAAGAATCCGGTCGGAACGCCGGTGATGGAGTCACCGCGGTTGTACAGCTCTTCCAACCGGTCAAGGCTGGCGCCAAGCAGGTCATGCAACGGCACCAATGTGTCTGTGACTCGACCCTGGGCCACGTCGAACACCAGTTGCTCGGCGCGGTCCATCGCCCTTGTGACGTCTTCGGGGAGGCTGTAGCCAAGATCGGCAATTTCACCGGCAACGCCGATGAGCCTGCGCAACATGAAGTGTTCGTAGACAATGACCGCGTACAACGCCGCGTTGGACGTGGACGGCGTACCTGCCTGCAAGTCGATCAGTACAGCCGAACCGCCAATGGCCTCTAGCAGGTCGGCGCGGCGAAGCTCTTCAGCGACAGTCACCGCGTCGATGGCGTTACCGCGAGCAGACAAGCTGTTGATAGCCGCGAACACGTGACCATGCGCTGGCTTATAGAAGTGCTCGGCGGCCAACTTCTCCAAACCTACGGAAACGGCATCTCGGCTGAGCAGCATTGCGCCAAGCAGAGACTCTTCAGCCTCGATGTTGTGCGGCAGCAAACGCCCAGCTGGTGCGCCAGAAGGAGCCTGCTGGCGGCGTCTGACGTCTTCGAGCGATTGGACCATTTCGGGAAGCCTGCGACCGTGAGAGAGCTGAGGATGAAGCGCGTTCTGAAGCGAGTTCTGAAGCGAGTTCTGAAGCGGGGATGAAGCGGGGATGAAGCGGGGGATAGACATCCTGACAGGGCAAAGCTGGGTACCGCTCAAGGGATTCTCGTGGGATAACTCCACCAAAATCTGGGGATAAAGCCGCTGAATTGGGGACAACAAGGGGATAACGGATTTTGTTGTCCACAGCATACCCGGCTCTCGAACGAACGTTCGCTGTTCGGGCCAATGCACGCCAAGAAGGGCCAGGACGCGCAAAGGCCCGCCGGGAGGCGGGCCTTCACACCAATCTGCCAACAGGCAGACGCCTGACAGCAATCATTTCAAAATTGGACGACGACTAAGCCGACACGATCTCCACGTTGACGCTGAACTGCACGTCACTGTGCAAACGCACCGAAACCTCGTGTGCGCCGAGCGTTTTCAGCGGCTCAGGCAGGTTCACCTGACGACGCTCCAACGTGACACCGGTCTGCTTGGCAATCGCATCGGCGATCTCGGCAGAACCAACCGAGCCGAACAACCGCTCGCCGTGTGATTTGGCGCTGATCGTGACGGTCTTGGTGACCAATTCACGAGCGATGGTTTCTGCAGCCGAGCGGTCTTTGGCATCACGCAGGTCGCGTGCACGACGCATCGACGCTGCCTGAGCAACGGTGCCGGCGGCTGCCGGCATGGCCAGCGAACGGGGGACCAAGTAGTTGCGGGCGAACCCGTCGGCTACGTCGACGATGTCGCCGCGCTTTCCCAGGCCCTTGACGTCCGCACGGAGAATAACTTTGCCCATGGTGGTCATTCCTCGCCTTCGTCGTCGGCGTCGCCGTCAACGGCGTCGACTTCGGCCTCGGTGGTCTCAGCTGCCTCGGCATTTTCGCCGAAACGGCCACCTTGACGAGGACGTCGTGGTCCACGCTCGGCAACACCCGTTGCTGCGAACGGCAGCAACGCGAGCTCACGAGCGTTCTTCACGGCCAACGCAACATCACGTTGCATCTGGACCGACAGTCCAGTGACCCGACGCGCGCGGATCTTGCCACGATCGCTGGTGAACTTACGAAGCAGGTTGATGTCCTTCCAGTCGACATAGGAGCCCTCGGGAACCGGGGACGCCTTCTTCTTCATTGGACGACGCTTGTCGTCTTTCGGTGCCCGCTTGGTGCTTGTGCTCCGGTCGCGGTCGTTGTTGCGGGCCATCAGAAGGGCTCCTCGTCGTAGTAACTGGCTGGTTCTGCTTGCGGAGCGGGACGGGACTGGCCGCCTCCACCACTGTTGCGGGGTGCTGGAGCATCCCCGGCTTCTGCGCCGCGGCGTTCGCTGCGTTGAACCTGTGCTGTTGCCCAGCGCAGGCTTGGACCGACCTCGTCGGCAATGATTTCGACGACGTTGCGCTTGTCGCCGTCCTGGGTCTCATACGAGCGTTGCTCGATGCGACCAGTCACGATGACCCGTGTCCCCTTGGAGAGTGATTCAGCCGAGTTTTCGGCCAGTTCGCGCCACAGGACCACATTGAAGTACGACACCTGCTCTTCCCACTCGTTCGTCTGGCGGTTTTGCCAGCGGCGGTTGACCGCCACACCGAACGTGGTGTTGGCCTGCCCTGAGGCAGTGAAGCGCAGTTCGGGGTCGCGGGTGACGTTGCCGATGATGGTGACGTTGTTCCCGGACATGTGGGTCAGTCCCGTTCGCGAGGTCCGCCGCGACCAGCGCGGGGAGCGTTGGCACGAGCCTCACGCTGAGCCGCCGCGATTTCGTCGAGGCTGGGCGGTGCGTTGAGTGTGCGGCCGGTGGACTTGGCTGGGATCTGGATGATCTTGTGCCGGAGGATCTCGTCGGACAGGTGCATTTGGCGCTCGACCTCTGCAACTGTTGCCGGCACAATGGACGACTCGAGGATGGCGTAATACCCGTCCGCCTTTTTGGCGATTGGGTAGGCCAGCTTGCGACGGCCCCAACGTTCGATGCGACCAACAGAACCACCCTGAGCGGTGATGGTGCCGACGGTGCGCTTGACGACACCCTCGATGACCTGGTCGTCGAGTGATGAATCGACGATGATGACTACTTCGTAGGCCCGCGTTGTGGCCATATGTGTACCTCCCATGGACCCGCACGTCGGCGGGGCCCCAGACGGTCTGGGGCGGGCGGACTGACCGACAAAGTCGGATAGATCCGGGTTTCTAGGTTAGCCGCGACTTCACCGACCCTTGACCGACCCTTGACCGACTGACAATCAGTCAATTCTTTCGGCACGCCCCGCCGACTTGGAGCAGCGCAGTGGGACTCACGCCGAGCGGCTCCAATCCACCGCGGAGCGTTTCCATAGCGACGCGATAAGACCCGGTCGGGTTGTAGATCGGACAGTCCGACGAGTCTCCACACGGAGCCATGTCAAGTGCTGTGACCAAACGGCCTCGGTTGTCCCACCAGGCGATGGATAACCAAATGGGAACCGTGCGCATCCAGAAGCCTCCGTTGACGTCGACCGGCCAGGTGAACAACATTGCGTCGTAACCGCCAAGATCGCTTCGGCCCATGAGCCCACGCATCTGATTTTCGGGGGTGTCTGCAAGAAGCGCACAGAACTCCTCGTCCTTTCCCTGAGCGTTGGTGATGACGAAACGCACCTCTCCGTACTGCTCGAAAGGAGCTTTCGCACGGACAGCTGCCACCAACGAAGACGGTACGACGGTCACGACTCGTGTGGTGCTGCTCACCGCGCCAGGTGTTCGCGTTGGTGAGGCCGCCTTCGTGGTGGTTCGGGCCCGTGAGGTCACACGGGCCATCGTGGTCGGCGGTTTCGTGCTCCGCGCCTTTATTGTTGTCCTGGCGCGAATTGTGGTGCGGGACGCTGCGTTCGACGCCCCGGTGCAGCCGGTCATCAACGCACCGAGCAGCACGACAGCACTCATCAGGCTGACCAGGACACACGACCAATAGGTCATGCGGGTAACTCGGCGCGTCGTCACCGCATCATCCTTGCATCAACACCGAATCAACTCCGGAGGTTGGGGTTCCGAAGCTGGGTGGCCAGAACGCAGCGATTCAGCCCGCCTACCAGCCCGCTGAGCCGCCGTACAGGCCGGCGAGGAACTCTTCAGCATCGAGCGAGATCGACCGGCCAGCTGCTGCGATGCCTGCCGAGCTGGTACCCGCAAGCAACGCTGATTGGAGTTCCTCAGAGGCTGCATAGCTCTCAGCGGTTGTCGGGAACGAAGCGTCGCGCACAGCAGCGACATACGCCTCCACGCCAGCGAGAATGACAGAACCGACATTGGCAAACCGACGGACGAATTTTGGCGCCATCCGTTCCTCGATGCCGAGCAAGTCGTGCCACACAAGGACCTGCCCATCACAGCCGGAACCGGCCCCGATGCCGATCACCGGGATGTCGATCGTTTCGGAAATCACTTTGCCGAGTACGTCGGGGACACCTTCAAGCACGATCGCAAAACACCCTGCATCGGCGAGTGCCACGGCATCGTCGATGAGTTCGCGAGCCTGCGCCAACGCCTTGCCCTGCACCTTGAACCCGCCCATGGCGTTGACAGACTGGGGGGTGAGGCCGATGTGGCCCATCACGGGGATCTCTGCATCGAGGATTGCCTTGATGACAGCCAACCGTTTGCGTCCACCTTCGAGCTTCACAGCGCCAGCCCCAGCACGTACGAGCGCTGCCGCGTTCCTCACGGCTTCAGATAGGTCAGTGTGGTAGCCCATCCACGGAAGGTCACCCACGACAAGTGGACGCATGAACGGCACGCCGCTCGCTTCGGAGGATGCGAGACCACGAGCCACGGCTGCGGTGTGGTGGGCAATATCGTTGACGGTGACCTGAAGAGTGTCGTCATAGCCAAGCATCACCATGGCCAACGAGTCGCCGACCAAGATCATGTCGACCCCGGCCTGATGGGCGGTTCGAGCACTGGGGGCGTCGTATGACGTGATCATGACCAGTCGATCGCCGCTTGGTTTTGGCCGACCGTCGTCGCCTGCCGCATGGCTGTCTCGTGGCAGCTTGCGAGCCTGGATGCCAGGCGCTGTGAGGCGGCCGGGACCCTTTGGGCGTCCGTTCATCTGTGCTTCTCCTTACCGTCCAGCGCCACGATGGCTGCCAGCAGCAAACAAAACTGTACAGAGTTCGCCCATGTCTGTCATCTGCCGCGTGATGACCAGCGATCAGGCGAATCAGCCCGGGGAGGGTGCCGGGGCTGGCGTCGGTTCGACCACAACCACCGGCGGGGCAACTTCGACGGGGCCGGATCCTCCAGCTGGCTGAGCTTCGGGCTTCGCAGGCTCGGGCTTCGGCGAATCGGAGACGGTTGGATCGGGCGGCCTTTCGGAGCTGCCCGCCGGAACCGGGTCAATCGGCGGCTTGGTCTCGGGTATTGGGACGGCGTCTCCCGGAATCACCGTGTCGTCTGGTGGAAGCGATGTGTCGGCGACGGTGGTGACGCGCTTCTTCGGCTTCTTCACCGGTTGCGATTGGACCTTGGGTTCGATGACTTCACCGAGTGCTGCCTCGTCCGGTTCGGCGAACGACCCGGTTGCAATGTTGGCAACCTGGTCGTTCATGAATCGTCCAAAAATGTCCGCTGGGAATGCCCCTCCCGTGACGCGGCGTCCGTGCACTTCGATCATTGGCTTGTTGCTGGACGCGTATCCCATCCAGATCGCAACGACGCAACAGTTCTGCGGCGTGTAACCAACGAACCACGCGTCGCGTGCATTCTGGGTGGTCCCCGTTTTGCCAGCGACCTGCCGGCCGTCGCGCAGCTGGGCTTTGACTCCAGAACCCTCTTCCACAACGCTGCGTAGCGTTTGATTGACAATCGCAGCTTCATCAGTCGACAGCACCCGCGCCGGGTCGGGTTCGGGTTCCCACAGCACTTCTCCGCCGGCGTCGGTCACTTTGGCGATCAGCCTCGGTCGGACCCGAACGCCCTCTCGTGCGAATGTCAGGTATGCGTCGGCCATTTCGAGCGGGGACACTTCCTCGGTGCCAAGCGCAAGGGCCGGATACGCGTCGAGCGGAGACGTTATGCCCAAATCTTTGGCCATCTCCGCGACACGATCGGCTCCAACGCGCTCATCGGTCACCAGTTGGGCGTACACGGTGTTGACGGACTGGGCCGTGGCGATACGTAGATCGATGTCCGACGTGTAGCCGACGTCGTCGAAATTCGACACTTCCCAATCCGTGCCGTCCACGTTGGCACCAGGAATCACGATGGACTCCGGCGCGCTGAATGTGCTTTGCACCGCGATTCCTTCACGCACCGCAGCAGCCAGGACGAACGGCTTGAACGTAGACCCCGCCTGTCGTCCAGGACCTCCATATCCACGGCCAGCGGCCAGGTTGACCTGCAGAAGTTCGTAGTTCCGCCCACCAACGAGGGCCTTGATTCGCCCCTCGTGGTCGAGCACAACCATTGCTGCGTCTGGGTCGCCGACCTCGTTCAGGACCTGATCGAACAAGACAGCCCGAGCTCGTTTCTGTGTTTCGAGGTCGAGCGTCGTGGTGACGCGCAAACCGCCGCCGAACACCTTCGCCGCACCGAACCGAGCAATCAGTTCTCGCCGCACCATGTCGACCACGAATTGAGTTCCGGCATCACGGAAGTTCACCGTTGAGCTGGGCTTCGCACGAACGATGCCTCCGACTCCCGTGAGCGGAACTTCAGCAGCAGTCTCGCGTTCTGCTTCGGTGATGAAGCCAAGCTTTGCCATGTTTGTGAGCACACTGTCTCGGCGGAACTTGGCGCGCTCGGGACTTCGTCTTGCGTCGGTGTTTTCGGGTGCGCGCAGCACGCCCGCGAGATACGCAGCCTCTGGGAGCGTCAGCGCAGTCGCATCCTTTTCGAAGTACGCCTTCGCTGCGGCTTGAACACCTGTTGCTCCCCTGCCGAAATACACACTGTTGAGGTAACGCTCGAAGATCTCGTCCTTGGTGAGTTTGCGTTCGAGCTTCACCGAAAGGATCACCTCTCGGAGCTTTCGCTTGTACGAACGCTCGCGACCGGTATAGGAGATCTTCACGTATTGCTGCGTCAGCGTTGAGCCTCCCTGCTGCACGCCTTCATTGCGAAGATCCCGGTAGACCGCTCGAAGTATGCCGGTGGGGTCAACCCCATTGTGGGAATAGAACGACTTGTCCTCGCTGGCGAGCACAGCGTTGCGCATGACGACGGGAATGTCGGCCAACGACACGTTCGTACGGTCCGTGTCCGAACGGAACGAAGCCAACTCCTGCCCTGAGTCGGTGTACACAAAAGTAGTTTGTGTACTGAGGGAATCGCTGGGGAGCGGGATTCCACGGGCGTACCAGAACAGAGCGCAAACAACCGCACCCGGCGGAGCAAGAATGACGAACGCGATGCCCTTGGCGTGGCGCCGCAGAAATCGTCGGACTCGGCGTTTGCGTATCCGCCGGGTGGCCGAGACCTCGGCCTGTGCGTCGGCCCGCTCTCGCAGCGGCGAGCTGGACGGCTGCCGTGATTTCGGTTTATCGGCCAACTCGGCTGCCTGCTGCTTTGTGGACCCGCTCAGAGATGCCGATTTCGAGCCGGCCTTCGAGCCGACCTTCGATTCAGCGGAGGGCGGTTTCGTACCGGAGGCAGTCGCTGTTGCTGGCTTGCGCGCGGCCGGGGAAGACGATGCGATGACCATGCGGCTGGCCTTGTCACCGGCCCGAGTGCCGGTGCCGTCCTTCACGACACTGGTGCCGCCTCGTGTGCGCAACGGTGCTTTCGCTTGCCGATCGCGATCGGTCGGCCGGCGTTCAGAGGGCATGAGCACGCCCGGACCGGAACGTGCGCGCAAGATGATTCCAGCGACACTCCACGCACACTTCCACCACGTAGCAGGCAAGCTCGTCGTGACTGCGGCTCAGTACAGCCATCTCCTTGGCCGTGCTCACGCACCGTCCATGAGCCGGAAGACGCGCGCCAAATACGTACGACACATAAACCAGTTTCGATGATTCGCAGATCGGGCAGTCATGCTGGGTCTGATGGCCGACATGGGTTGCCGCTCGAAGCAGCTCAGGATGTGCGTCACACACGTCGCCTCGGCTCAGCCGTTTACGGTGGTACTCGTTGATCAGGTGCCGCCGTGCCAGCCGATAGTCGACGGCACCAGGCCGCACCCATGGAGGCAACATCGAGCCAGTCGGGGTCTGCACCTCGGCCGACGAGCGGCGTATCGGTGTGGGAGGCCGGGAGTCCACACCGAACAGATTACCGGCGGGGTTGCGAATGCTCAGACCGCCGTCAAACCGCCACGCGACCAAACAGCGGCCAAACAGCGACAACGAGGGTCATGACAACCCGGTGAAGACCGAGTCCACCCGCTCCAAAAACGCCCGCCGATCCTCGTCAGAGGCAGAGTCATTCCCGTAAAAGGCGATCCAACGAGTACGCAACCAGGGCGAACATGACAGTCGCAACGTTCGACGAACGAACCGAAGACCACTCTCACCCTGGGCAAAATTGACGCGGCGGTTGGACCCGTGCGAGGTGACAACCCACACGCGTGTGATGTTGCGGAGCAGGCCATGCGGACGCGCCGTCTCGGACCGGAGGTCCCAGGAAACGCCGCGGCGCCATACTCGATCGAACCAGCCCTTCATCAGCGCAGGCATCCCTCCGAACCAAGTGGGATAGACCAGCACAAGGTCCGTCGCCGATCGAAGCTTCGCCTCATGCGGGGCGAGCGCATCGGGCAACTGGCCCAAACCCGACGCCCACTCATCGGCGCGCAGCAACGGATCGAACCCCTCGGCGTCAAGGTCGATCTCCGAGACTTTGTGGCCACCATGACGAAGCGCTTTTACCGCCCGCTGCCCCGCAGCCCGAACGAAACTATCTGGAAGCGGGTGGCACACCACGACCAGGAACTGTCTGTCTACCGCTGGGTGGGCAATTGGTGTCATAGCTGCTCCATCGCACGCTCGACCCGACCAATGAAACCCGTGACCTCCGCGTGTTCGGGGTTATTCAAGCCATACAGACCCAACCACTTTGTACGGCGGCCAGGCCTGGTCGACATCAAACGTACGCAACGTGTGATCAAACGCCTGCCGTGGTCGGTCGTGAGGCGCACAACCGTTCGAGGTGCTCCGTAGGTACTCACACCGACAAACCGGGTGATGTGGTTCAGCCCGCCGAGAATGGTCGACTCTGGCGACGGCAATGCGAACGCAACGCCTGCAACGAAGACCCGCTCGAACCATCCCTTGAGGATGGCCGGCATCCCCATGTTCCAAGTGGGGTAAACCACGACGAGGGTGTCACACCACTTCACAAAGTCTGCGTAACGCTGCACCAGCGGATCCAAGATCGGTTGCTCAGATTCGTAGACCCGTCGTTCGGCTTCAGACATCGCTGGCACAAAACCATCTGCGTACAGATCAAGCAGCACAACCTGTGCCCCGCCGCGCTCCAACCCACGAACAGCTGCATGGGCCAGCGTTGCGCACAGGCTTGATCCCTCGGGGTGGGCATAGACCACCAACGCACGCCTACCTTGGCCGCTTGTCGTGGCTCGTTCCATCAGGCCTTCGGGCCTTGGGACACGGCCGGGTTGAGGGGATGCCGCGCCCACCAATCCCGGAGCCGCGCAATAGCCTGCTCTTCAGCGAGTGGACCTTCGTCCAGGCGCACGCCGAGCAACATGTCGAGGGCTTCGCCGATGACTCGAGAAGGGCCGATGTTGAGCAGGTCCATCACCTGGCGTCCATCGAGGTCGGGTCGAAGGGAGTCAAGTTCTTCTTGTTCGCGCAGTTCGGCAATTCGTACTTCGAGATCGTCCATCCGGCGCGACAGTGCCGCTGCCTTCTTCGCGTTACGCGTGGTGCAATCGCATCGGGTGAGTTCGTTCAATCGATCCAGCAAAGGACCCGCGTCTCGCACGTAGCGGCGAACTGCTGAGTCAGTCCAACCGGCTTGGTAGGTATGAAAGCGCAGGTGGAGTTCGACAAGTTTTGCCACGTCATCGATCTCGTGGTTGGGGTAAGTCAGGTCCTTCATTCGGTCCCGGGTCATCCTGGCTCCGACCACGTCGTGGTGATGAAACGAAACGCCTCCCGACCCGATTCTGCGAGTCCGGGGTTTCGCCACATCGTGGAACAAGGCTGCAAGCCGGACGATTTTGTCCGAGCTGGTCTTCTCGACCACCGCAATCGTATGTGCAAGTACGTCTTTGTGTCTGTGGATCGGGTCTTGTTCCAGTTCCATCGCTGGCAGCTCGGGCAAGAACTGTGCGGCTAACCCGGTTTGGACGAGGAACCAGATCCCAGCTGAAGGCGACTCAACGACCATCAGCTTGTCGAGCTCCTGACGAATGCGCTCTCTCGACACGATGGACAATCTGGGGGCGAGCTTTTCTACAGCCTCGATCAGCCCTGGCGCTGGCTTGAGCCCAAAACCAGAGATGAATCGGGCTGCCCGCATCATCCGAAGCGGGTCATCGGAGAAGCTGACCTCGGGGTCGAGCGGAGTACGAAGCTGGTTGGCCAACAGGTCTGCTGCACCGTTGAACGGGTCGATGAGGCGCGGCTCGTCAGTGCCCAGTTCCAACGCCATCGAATTGACCGTGAAATCCCGCCGGGACAGGTCGACTTGGATGTCAGCTGCGAATTCGACATCGGGCTTTCGCGAGTCGGGCGAATACGCCTCGCCTCGGTGCGTGGTGATTTCAAGCGTCCGACCAGCAACCTGAGCACCGATGGTTCCAAAACGCTCGCCTTGCGTCCACAGTGCCTCGATCGGCAGCGTGCGGAGGATTCGCTGCGTTTCCGCCGGAAGTGCGTCAGTGGTGAAATCTAGGTCCAGCGTGTCGCGGATGCGTCCGAGCATCGCATCGCGGACAATGCCCCCAACGAGATAGATGCGCTTGCCCGCAGCGGAGAACGCTGCGGCTAGATCTGCCGTCTCCTCGATGAGGGGGACAAAGCGCTGCGGGATCATCCCCCTACCCTATGGGCCCGCTGAAGGGGCCTGAGCGGAGCGATGTGAAACGAGGCTCGCCCAAGAGTCCAGTCGTCGGTCCTCGGCCCCTATCCTGAACACCATGGCACAGGCGATCACGGCACTCCGGTCGTCGGCCGTAGAGCGCGCCATCGTGCATCGCATCGTCGCCGGCACCAACCGGGGGCCGGGCCTTCGGATGGCGCTGCTGAACACCTCAGAGCGACCGGCGCGGGCTGTGCTGCACCCGACGTCCGCCGCTACGGTCCCCGATTCGATGGTGTTTTCAGCAATCCATGCTGTCAGAGCGACCGGTCATAGCGGTCCGATCACCACCCCAGCGTTGACCCCCGACGAGACAACGGGTTTCAGGCTGGCCGGCTTCCGCGAGGTGTCGTCGTTGCTGCTGTTCAGAATGGACCTCCAGTTCGCCGAACCACAGGCCGATCGTGTATCAGGGATTCGCCTTGCTCAACTTCCGCGCTTGGCCAGTCGGGCTGTGCCGTGGATCCGTGCCGCTCTTGCGGTTGATCACGCCGCATTTCGGCCGGGCGAGCGCTTCGACGAACTGTCCATTGACGAGGCACTCCACGCCACGCCACGGCGGCTCGTTCGGTTCGCCGTTGAAGCGACACGATCCGGCGAGGTCCGCCCTGCACGAGTTGTTGGTTATGCGGTCACAGGACGGGCCGGAAGGCGGAGTTATCTTCAACGACTAGCCATTCACCCCGCCTTTCAAGGTCGGGGAGTCGCGTCGCTGCTTTGCGCCGATGCCATTCGATGGGCGCGTGCCGGGCGGGCTGACGTACTTGCGGTCAACACGCGCATCGACAACACGAGGGCGGCGGCGCTCTACGAGCGGATCGGGTTTGAACCGGTCACCGGTGGCTTGGTTGTGCTCGGCGTCCCACCCTTGTCCGAATCGGTCGACACTGGCAACCATCAGCCATGACCGGAATCAAGGCGACAATCCGTCGACCGTTCGCCAGATTGTTCAGCGTCACGACATTCATTTCTTTCGCTATGGCCGCCTTGCTTGCCGTCCTGCCCGTCAGCATTGCACCACCGGCCCGCGGGCAACAGGCCGCGCCGGAGGTAACTATCCAGCTCACAGGCCAAACTCCTGTAGTCGGCGCAGACGGCGTGTTCGACTTGCGTGCCGACGTAACCGACCCCACTCGGCGGCCGGACCTCGACGTCGCCATCGCCGTCTACCAGCGGGTGACAGACCGCGACGCCTTGTTGGATTCAATCGATGGAGTGCGCCTAGGTTCACCCATTGCCTTCAAGGTCCGTCCGCTGGGGGCGAGCGATGCCCTTGGTGACCACATCGTCAGTGAGCGCTTGCTCGTTGGATCCTGCACGGAATGCGTGTCCATTCCAACCGACGGTGTGTATCCCGTCAGCATCGATGTTCGAGAACGCACCGAGGGAACAGTCACCGCACGACTCATCACGCATCTAGTTCTGCAGCGGCGTTCAAATCCGACACTGTCCGTCGCGCTCATCATTCCCACCACCGTCCCTCGGACGCTGCTACCTGACGGTACCCATCGGGTCACTCCCTTGACGCGCCTGGTAGCAGCCAGCGAATCACTCGCCAGCAAGCGGGGACTTCCGCTCAGCGTTGTTCCTACGCCGTCAATTGTCAGTCGGGCCGCAGACGACGTCGCCGTCAGCGGAGCGCTCGACACACTGTCGACGGGACTCGCCGGACGTGAACTGATCGCTACAACTTTCGAATCCATGCACCCGCAACTTCAACAAGACGGTCGCCTCGCCGAGGTAATCCGCGGTGAATGGCTGGCAGGGTCTGAGTCGCTCTCCACGCGGTTCCCTGAACAGGTCGTCAGCGACATATGGGTGATTGGCCCGAACGACCGTATTCCCGATCGAGACGGCATGCTTCGCATAGGACCGCAACGTTTGGTGGTCCACGGCTCTTTGGTCGCAGAAGCCACCGGCACGGGTGGAGGGATGCGAGCGACTCTGATCGAGGCACCTGTCGTCTTCGACACGGGACTGGTGTTTCAGAACCGAAGCGACGGGACGTTGTCGCAAGAAGAAACACTCGAAGAGTCCTCCGCCATCAACGCTGTCGTCGCGGACGAAACCCTCACCGAACATCTCCTCCTGCCCGATTCGCTGCTGGGCGTCAACCACTTGCTCGCCGATCTGGCGATTGCATCCGAGCGGTCCGAAGCGGGGGCAGGCGTGGCCGTCTGGGTTCCTGACGAGGCCGTTAGACGCCTCATTGTCGACGCACTGCTCGCCGGGATCGACGCGTTGGAGTCCGTGCAACCAGTCATTGTGTCGCAGCTGTTCGAACGACCGATTGCTACTGATGACGCCGGCGACCTGCGCAGCATCGGCAGGATCGCTCACGATGAGACCGACGTCTCCGATGACTATTTGGCTTCGATAGACGAAGCCCGCCGTGCCATCGACGGGGTCAACCTGACGCTTGGCAGCATTCCGGGCGCCGGAGCGGCTGCCGAGCGATTCTTCAGCGCGGCGCTCGCCGATCCGGCTGTTGT
>JAYSSK010000068.1:0-12813 GCA_043720595.1 Acidimicrobiia bacterium | reverse complement strand
GCTTGCCGGTCAACCCCGAAACGGTGGTTGTCGACTCGCTCGATGCGGTGTTGGAACGATGCCGCCATTGGCAGGAACACCGCCATGACCTGCCATATGACATCGACGGAATTGTCATCAAGCTCGACGACCTCTCGCAGCGCAACGAGCTCGGGTCAACGTCGAAAGCACCCCGTTGGGCCACCGCGTACAAGCTCCCTCCGGAAGAGCGCACCACGCTGCTGAAAGACATCCAGGTTTCCATCGGCCGCACCGGCAGGGCGACGCCGTTCGCGGTGTTGGAACCCGTGTTTGTTGGCGGATCAACCGTGGCGATGGCAACGCTGCACAACCAAGACCAGGTGAAGGTCAAAGACGTTCGCCCGGGCGACACGGTGATCGTGCGAAAGGCTGGTGACGTCATCCCCGAGGTGCTCGGCCCGGTGCTGTCGCTGCGGCCGCCCGATGCGCCCGAGTGGCACTTCCCTGAGGACTGCCCGGTCTGTGGCCATCGGTTGGAACGCCCGGAGAACGAGAGCGATCATCGCTGCCGAAACGTCGCGTGCCCGGCCCAGGCGTTCGCCCGCATCGTGCATTTTGGTTCCCGCGGGGCGATGGACATCGAAGGCCTCGGCGAGAAGTCGGCTGGGCTCTTCATCGAGCAGGGTCTACTGAACGACGTCGGCGACATTTACACGCTTGCTCAGCGCGCAGATGAACTGCGGGCACTGGACCGGTACGGCGAAACCAGCATTGCCAATCTGCTCGCGGCAATTGAGGGCTCGAAGAACCGCCCGCTAGGCAACCTGCTGTTCGGCCTCAATATCCGCCACGTGGGGTCAACCATGGGCCAAGTTCTTGCCAAGGCGTTTGGAAGCCTCGATGCGCTTGCCTCGGCGACTTCCGATGAAATTGCAGCCGTCGAAGGGGTCGGGGCCACCATCGCGCAGAGTGCGGCGGCCTGGTTTGCCGACGAGGACAACCGGGAACTCATCGAACGTCTTCGTGCTGCGAGTCTGAACTTTCAGGGGCCGGCGGCGCCGGCGAACCCGCAGAACCTGATCGGCATGTCGATCGTGGTCACCGGTTCGCTTGCGGGGTTCACCCGCGACGGGGCGGAAGAGGCGATTACCAGCCGGGGCGGAAAGTGCCCCAGCAGCGTGTCGAAGAAGACCACAGCGGTCGTGGTTGGCGCCGAACCCGGAGCGTCGAAGCTCAGCAAAGCAATTGAGCTGGGTGTGCCGGTTTTGGACGAAGCGGGCTTTGTGTCGCTGCTGGAATCTGGCCAGATGCCATCGTCGGCGCTTAGTCCCGACTGATGGGTTGCTCCCGCCCGGGCTGACCATCTACCCCTGTTTCCAGCCCCGCTTGCAGCTCGGCCCACCACGCGTCTGACTCTGTTTGCTCTTTGTGCTGCTTGGCGTAGTGGTCGAACGTCAACCGCCCGATGGCGCTCGTGGCCATGACCAGTGAATACACGATCGCAACGTGCCAGAAGAGCGAGTCGCCCGGTTCAACGAGATAGCGAGACAATCCGCGTCCGTATGCAACGGCCGCAATCGCGGAAAGGATCGACTGGCGTTTGGCGCTGTACGGCGACCGGACCAAGTGCTCGGCAACGAAATCCAAGATGGCTGGCGCAGGCAACACCCACAGCAGAACCGGGTCGAGTGTTGACGGCCAGTGAAGCCCGGCCAGCCCAGCGGCCATTGCCAACAAAGCAATTGGGTAGCTGACGAGACACCGACGGCAGACGAGGTGTTTCCCCACGAGCGCGCATCGTTCGTGATGCAACTCAGCGTGATGCGTCAGCCAGAGCGGATGCCTCGGTGCCTTGCAGGTCTTGCCTGTGTGCCCGAGCGCATGTTTGCCGGTCGCGCTCACCGTCGAACCATCGACAGCGATCCACCCGAACTTGAGCGCGGCTTCAGTGGCCAGGGGCGGGAGGCCGCGGGTGGGCTCGGGTGGGCTCGGGTGGGCCACGTCGCGGGGCTGAGGTTTGTTCGCGGGTCTCACCCATGGTGCCTGAGGCCCGCGAACGGGTGTGAGTCCCGCGACGTGCAGGAATCTCTCTCGCAAATGCGGGAATCTCTCTCGCAATGCGCTTGCGACTTGCGGCTCGGCGAAGAGGTTGTACGCAGCTTCAGCGTGGTTCGGCCGGGAGACCCAATAGGCGTTCGCCGATCAGGTTGCGTTGGATCTGGCTGGTGCCTCCGGCAATGCGTCCACCCGGAGCTGCGAGCAACGAACGGGTTGCGTCGTCGGTTTCCAGCATCGCGTGAGCGCCGCTCAACGAGGACCGCAGTTCGGCCGTGTCGAAACTGAGTTCGGTGATTCCGAGCTTGAGCAGCGATGCTGCGGTCGATGCCACCGGGCCTTGTCGGGAACCAAGCATGGTGAGGACCCGGCCGCGGGTGACCAACGAAGCCAACGCGTCTCGTTCGGTTGCGTTGACTCCTTCGGTCTCGCCACCCTCTCGAAGTTCTTCGATGAGCCGGTCGACGCGACGTCCAAGACCGATTGCGGCCGTCCCGATGGAGCCACGCTCGTTGGTGAGGGTCGCCATGGCCACGCGCCACCCCTCGTTGAGGGGACCGAGCAGAGCGGAAGCGGGCATGCGCACGTCATCGAAGAAGACTTCGTCGAACTCGGCCTCGCCCGTCATCTGCTTCAGCGGGCGCACCGTGACACCAGGAAGTGACATATCGAACAGGAAGAACGACAACCCTTTGTGGCGCGGTGCATCGGAATCCGTACGGGCAACAAGGATGCCCCAATTGGAGTAGCGACCACCGGAGCACCACACCTTTTGACCGTTGACCACGAACTGGTCGCCGTCCCTGATCGCTTTGGTGGAGAGCGCAGCCAGGTCGCTGCCTGCGCCAGGTTCGCTGAACAACTGGCACCAGACGTGTTCTGCTGCGAGCGTGTTTCGTAAGTGCGCAGATTTTTGCTCTTCTGTCCCGAAGAGCATGGTTGAGCCGCCTGCGAGAACGATCCCGACCATGTTGATGAACGGAGGTACGCCGGACAACGCGCACTGGCGAACCCACGCTGCCCGGTGGTCGGGTGTGAGGCCGCGGCCACCATGTTCAACCGGCCAATCGATGCCGGCCCATCCGTTGGCATAGAGGAGCCGCTGCCAGGCGAGCCCCTGCTCGACGAGGTGGGGCGGCATGATTGCGCCGTAGTCCGGAGGCGCAAGGTGTGCGTGCGCCAGGATCCAATCGTGCGCGGATTGTGCGAACGTCGCGAGGTCGGGTTGCTCTGCTGGCTGCTTCGCGGCTTGGTTCACGGTCGGGTTCGCTTTCTCATTCGCGTTCAGACTTATACGACGTTGAAAGTCCATTGGTACACCGACGAGTCGGTGGCACGGGCTCCGGTCTTCGGCCAGTACACAATTTGTGCGATGTGCTGACCGTTGGTGAAGCGCTCTGTGAACTGTTCCGGCCCCGGAGCGAAGGTGAACTGCCCGAGCGACTCGACCTCGACCACCTGTTCTACGGGCACCGGGATACCGTCGATGGAGAGCTCCAAGTCGTACCCGAATGCCAGGTCGACAATGACCGGGGTCTGGCCAGGGACGGCTTCGGAAGCCGGTGGCGGGGTGACCCGTTCGATGGCGATGTCGTCGGGAAGGGGAGGGTCTTTATGCAGCGTGAGCGTCCATCCCATTCCGATGACGCAACCGACTGCGGCGAGGATGACCACTGCGCGCTTCCACCGAGGTGTGGGTTTGAACGCAACCTGGTCTAAGTGATCGGTTGGTTCCTCAGGCCTTGCGGCGATAACCACAGCTGAGGTTTCGGGGTGTGAATCGGGGGTGGTCACGAGGTCAATCATGGCCGCGATCGCCCCCAACCCCGGAATCGAGAGGCTACGGACTACCCTCGATGTGTGAGTTTCGTCGCTGGTGAACAGATCGGACGCGTCGTCGGCGGCCGTTTTCGCCTCGAAGCATTGGTTGGGCGCGGGGCTACTGCCGAGGTGTACCTGGCCGTAGATACCCGGCTGCGGCGCAGGGTGGCCGTGAAGGTCTTGCACCCAGGCATGGCTGGCGACCCGCAGTTCGTGCGGCGGTTCCGCAGCGAAGCGCAGCTGGCGAGCCGCCTGACGCACCCCAACATCTTGGTCATCCACGACTGGCACGACGGCACTGCCGACGAACGTGCTGATGGCGCAAGAGTCGACGAACCGGCCTACCTCATCACGGAATTCCTTGACGGTGGCAGTCTGCGCGCCATGCTCGACGACCATCGCCGCCTGTCGCTTTCCCAGGTTGCGCTGGTCGGCATCGAAGCGGCTCGGGCCCTCGCGTATGCGCACGGCCAGGGCATCGTTCACCGAGACATCAAGCCGGCCAACCTGCTGTTCGCCGCCGATGGTTCGCTGCGGATCGGCGACTTCGGCCTGGCCCGGGCCATTGCCGAAGCTGCCCTGACCGAGCCGAACGGATCACTGGTCGGCACGGCGCGCTACTCGGCGCCGGAGCAGGCCACCGGGGCGACGCTCGACGGACGAGCCGATGTCTATGCGTTGGCGGTCACCCTCATTGAAGCGGCAACCGGTGAGGCACCGTTCCGAGCAGACACTCCCATCGGCGTGCTGATGGCCCGTCAAGCCGAACCGCTGGTTCCACCTGAGTCCATGGGTGTGCTGGCGGAAGCGCTGTTGCCGGCCGGAACGGTTTCACCCGACGACCGCATCGATGCGGCCGAACTGCTGCGCCGTCTTGAGCGTTGCACGCGCAGCCTTCCCCGACCGGAACGCTTGCCGCTCGTCACCACCAAGGGCCTGCGGTCCTTCGTCGACGACGACCCAACGGTTCACCGTTCGTCGGGTCCTCGGCCTGCTGGTGTCCTGTCCGACACAGCTTCGATCGTCGACGATCATCCGGATGCTGGGAATGCGGGCTTTGCTGCAGCCGGCGAACCAGCATTCGATTCCAGCCCGACCAAGCGCCACGACGTTGCCGACAGTGATCTGCGCGCTGACGAACTTGCGTCTCGTGCGGTAGATCTATCACCCGTCGATAAATCTCCGCGCGCGTACGATGTCGTTCTCGCCGACCATGACCCATCAACCGAGGATGACCTGGCGAACGACGCCGACCGGGCAACCGACGATGACCCGTCAACCGGCGATGACCCGGCAACGGGCGATGACCCGGCAACGGGCGATGGTCGTAGCAGCCGCCGAACCGTGCTGGTCGGCGGGATTGCGCTGCTTGCTGCTAGCGGCGGCACTGCATTCGGAGTGAAGCGATACCTCGACGGGCGCCCTGTCTATCGGGTTGTACCAATTGTGGTCGGTCTTGACCTGGGTGTGGCTCGCACCGCAGTGGAAGACACGCAGCTTGTTTGGTCACAGACCACCGCGTCCGACGAAACGGTTCCATCGGGCCAGATCATCTCGCAGACACCGTCGGCCGGGCAGCGCGTGCTACGCGCGTCAGGCGTGAGGGGCGTGGTGTCGAGCGGTCCGCAACCGCGCCCCGTTCCGGCCTTGGTGGGGCTGACCGAAACCGATGCCGATGCTGCTGCGCAAGCGGTGCAGCTCATCATCTCGGTGCGTGAGCGGCCCTTCGATGAGCAGGTTCCTGAAGGGCAGGTCATCACTGCCAGCCCCGAGTCTGGTGAACTGCCCCGGGGCTCTGCCGTCGAGGTCGATGTCAGCGCCGGGCCCGCGCCACGTCAGGTGCCGAACATGTCCGGGATGACTCCCGAGCAGGCCATGGCTGCGCTGCCCGACGGATTAACCGGCGTGGTCGTGCAGCAGCCCTCAGAGACCGTTGCTGCAGGCGTGGTCATCGCTGCGAACTACAAGCCGACGACGAAACTTCCCAAGGGCTCAACGGTCAAGATCATCGTCAGCACCGGACCGCCGCTCATTACCGTGCCAGCCACGAAGGGCCTCGATGTCCTTGCTGCATCAAAGGTGCTCCGAGACGCCGGCCTTGTGGTCGAGGGCGTGGAAGGTTCCCCCGATCAGCCAGTACTCGGATCACGTCCGGCAGCCAACAAGCAGGTCAAGCGCGGAACTGCCGTGATTGTCATTGCAGGCACGCAGTAACCGCGCTGAACGTTGGGACTACTTGCCTGAGAAGCTGTTGGCGATCGAGATACCGGCTGGGCCGATGAGGACGATGAACAGCGTTGGCAGAATGCAGAGCACCAAGGGGAACAGCACCTTGACCGGCAGCTTCATGGCTTTCTCTTCCGCCCGCTGACGACGCTTGCGGCGCTGTTCCGCGGCCTGCACACGAAGTACTTGCGCCATCGGCACGCCGTACTGTTCGGCCTGCAGAATGGCGCCCACGAACTGGCGTAGTTCGGCGACCTTGTTGCGGTTTGCGAGGCCGCGCATCGCTTCGGCGCGCGAGAGGCCGGCAGAGACGTGCTGCAGTGTGCGCATGAACTCCTGGGCCAACGGACCTTCGTTCGACTTTGCCGTGCGCGACATCGCAGAATCGAAGCCGAGCCCGGCCTCGACGCCAACCGTGATCTGATCCAAGAAATCGGGAAGCGCACCCTGGATGAGCTTCTGACGCTTCGACGCCTTGTTCTTCAACATGATGTCTGGCAGGAAGAAGCCGAGCGCCGGCTTGCCGACGAACAGCAACTTGCGCAAAGCGCTCGGGCCGATGCCGATGTTCTTCCATACGTTGAACAGCAGAAAGAACAGCACGCAGTAGATGATTTTCTGCATGATGATGACTTCTGGCTTGCCCTTCGAGTCAGCCAGCATCAGGCGCTGCTGAATGGTGTCGCTCCAACCCATAGGGGTCAGCTTGCGAACCAGGGCAACCAATCGCTCGACCGCTGGCTTGATTGCGCGCTCCAGCGTGGACTGCTGCAGCACGGCGTCGCGTAGATCTGTCGGGCGGCCGGCGGCCCCCACCAGGTCGTCCGTTGTGACCGCTGGGTTGTTCCCCCTTAAGGAGACGAACGCGACCGCGCCGGCAACCGGGACCAGTACGAGGCCGATTAAGAGCATGAGTTGCATATGTGTTCCTAGAACTCGATCTTGCAGATATTGAAGAGCCAGATACTGCCGATCAGCATCATCAGAGCGGCACCGCCCAGCAGGAAGAGGCCGGTTCCTTCGAAGAGCGGCTGCATATATGTCGGGTTGGACATCTTGATGAAGCCACCGATACACAACGGAAGACCGATCAGAACAACAGCGGACAAGCGGCCTTCTGCCGAGAGCGTCTTCACCTGGCGGCGAAGGTCTGCTCGGTCACGAATGGTGGAGCCAACCTGCTCGAGCACTTCGGCAAGGTCGCCGCCGACCTCACGGTTGATCTCGACGGCAGGGATGACCCATTCAAGGTCCTCGCAGCGAATCCGCTCTGCGAGCGCCTTCATCGAATCGACCAGGTCACGGCCCAGACGGGCTTCGACGACAACTCGTTGAAACTCTTCTGCGGTCGGTGAATCGGACTCTCGTGCAACGGCGTCAAGCGCCTGCATGAAACCCTGACCTGCTCGCATCGACGAGCTGATGAGCTGCAACGTATCGCTGAGTTGATCTGCGAATCGCTTCGATCGCTTCTTGGCCTTGCGGTTCACGTGGAACCGAGCACCGAACGGCCCGATGACAAACATCAGAAGACCCCAGGTCAGGCTCTTCCACTGCCACATGAAGACGGCGAGCGCCAAGGTTGAGACGATGACGACGATCACGAATTCGCCGGAGCGAAGGTTGATCGACGCGCGTTCCAACCATGACTGCATGCCCCGGCTGCGGCCAGAGTCTTCCAGCTTCTTGTCGGCGAGTTCGGTGAGCTTCGTGGCCAAACCGGCCATCGGCGTCTTGACGTCCTTGGCAGCCACTTTGACCTCAGGGACGCCGGTCAGGTTGACCTTCAACTCGCGTGGTCCAAGGACCTGCTGTGCGGCGAAGAAGATCGCGCCGCCCATGAGTAGCGCTCCAACGAGCAGCGTGAGGTTGCTGGCCAGCAAACCGGTTGAAAGGCCTGGGCCGTCGCTTCGCAGCGCCAGTTCACCCGGCACATCAGCTGCAAGCAGGGAGGCGGTCAACTCGGCCAGCTGCTCTGGTTTGTCCAGCGGAACACTGATGCCTTTCACACCCTTCAGCTCAGATAGCAGCGCCTGCTTCGTGGGCTCGACGTCACCTTCGAGGCGAGTGTCGACGACCGCGATACGGATGCCGCTCTTGAGCGCGCTCTGGCGTGAGCTCTCCAACGACACAGCACTTCCGTTGTTCGTTCCGTCGGTGATGAGCACGATGGCACGCTGACCCGTGGCGCCTTGCAGGGTGTCGACCCCGAGAGCAAGCCCCTGCGTCATTTGTGACTGCGCGGTGCCACCGTCAAGGTCGCCGGAATTCTGCGACAACGAATCGAGTGCGGTAACCGAACCACGACCCGGCCCTGGTGGGTAAACCATGGTGGCCTGCCCGCCGAACGAGATGATGGAAACCTGTGCGTCGGGAAGCGCGTTGATGATCGACCGTGCTGCGGTCTTCGATGACTCGAAGCGTTCGTTGGAGAACCGCTGAGCGGTGTCGATGGCGATGACAACATGCCCGGTGGTTGCCCCGGTTGCCCCGGTTGCCCCGGTTGGCGCAGCTGTGGAAGCCGCAACGGTGGTGGCGATTGGCTCTGCAACCGCGAACGCTGTCGAGGCGCCCGGGCCGACGCCAAGGACGGCAATTGCTGCCGTTGCCCCGAGCGCGCCACAGGCCGCTCGACAAAGTCTGGTGAAGTTGGTCATGTTGATCTCAGCCCTTTCGTCCGAACGAGGAGAGGTCGACAGCGCCGAACATTCCCGATGGCAGCGAGATGCCGTGATCGAGCAATTTCTCGCTGAACTTGGGGCGAATGCCGGTCGGCTTGATGATGCCTTGGTGGCGGCCGTTCGCGTCGACGCCTGCGCCGTAGTCGAAAGCGAAAATGTCGGACAACGTGATGGTGTTGCCTTCCATGCCTTCCACCTCGGTGATGGCCACCACACGACGTGAGCCGTCGCGGAAGCGGGCGATCTGCACGATGAGATCGACTGCGCTGGCGATCTGCTGGCGAATGGCAAGCGTTGGCAGTTCGTACCCGGCCATCAGCACCAGCGTCTCCAAACGGGACAGTGCGTCTCGGGGAGTGTTGGCGTGCAACGTGGTCAAGGACCCGTCGTGACCGGTGTTCATGGCCTGGAGCATGTCCAGCGCCTCGCCACCGCGGCATTCGCCAATGACCACTCGGTCTGGGCGCATACGAAGTGAGTTCTTCACCAAGTCGCGGATGGTGACGGCACCCTTGCCTTCAATGTTTGGCGGACGGGTCTCCAGGCGCACGATGTGCGGCTGGCGAAGCTGAAGCTCCACGGCGTCTTCGATGGTGACGATGCGCTCGTCCGGAGGAATGAACGACGACAAGATGTTGAGCATCGTCGTCTTTCCGGTGCCGGTACCGCCCGACACGATGATGTTCAACGCGCCGGCCACGCATGCTGCAAGCAGCTGTGCGCCTTCCGGTGTGAGCGAACCCTTTTCGATCAGGTGATGCACCTGCAGCGGGTCCCGGCTGAACTTACGAATGGTCAGCGAAGGGCCATCCACCGCAAGTGGCGGAATCACTGCGTTGACTCGAGAGCCGTCAGCAAGACGGGCGTCCACCATCGGAGACGATTCGTCGATACGACGACCAACGTTGGACACGATGCGTTCGATGACTCTGCGCAACTGGTCGTTCGAATAGAAGCGGTCCTTGGTGCGGATGATCTTGCCGCTGCGTTCCACGAAGATCGGCGTGGTGCCCTGCACCATGATTTCTGAAACGGCAGGGTCTTTCAGGAACCGGTCAATCGGGCCGTGGCCAAGCACGTTGTCGGAGAGGTCGCTGACCAGCTGGTGCTTCTCGTCACCGTTGAGCGGAATGCCTTCCGCCTGAATGAGCTGAGTGATGAGTTCCACCACGGTGGCGCGCAACTGCGCGTCGCTTTGATTCTGATCGAACAGCTTCACACCCAACCGGGCGATGAGCTGCTCGTGGATGCGTTCCTTGACCTGCAGCAGCGGATCGAAGCTTGGCTCGTCCTTCACCGGAGGTGCACTGTGCGCGAACGTCGTCGGGGCGGCGTGACCTGCTGGTGCTGGTGCCGGAGCTGGTGCGGGGGCGGCCGGAACGGGTCCAGGCACAGGAGCATGAGCAGGTGCAGGCGCCTGAGGAGCGACCGCAACCGGAGCAGGTGCAGGTGCAGGTGCAGGGGCTACCCCGGTCTCTGGCTCATTTGCGGCACGAAGGCGTTGACCGAGCTTCACTTGGACCTCTTCCAGGGGAGTGCAATTGCGGGCTTAGGAGATGCGGCGACCGGGGCAACGGCGTCACTGAATGCTTCGGCCACCTGCATGAACTTGCGGCTCATCGGCGACTTCGGGTCCGAGTACACGATCGGGCTGCCCTGGTTCACCTGGGTGAGGATCGTGTTGTTGACCGGGATAGACGTGATGGCATGCAGGCCGAGAGCGGTCTCGACGTCTTCGACGCGGGCACCGCCGGTTGTGTCAGCACGGTTGATCACCAGGTGGCGGCGTTGCGAGCGCATGCCCAACTTGTCCAATGCGTCCAACGTACGTCGAAGGCTGCGCACGCTGGCGACGTCTACCGAGGCAATGAACACAAGGTCCGTCGAGATCTCGGCGACGGACAACGCATGAGCGTCAAGGCCGGCTGCGGTGTCGATCACAACGAACGGAAACGCCATCGACAGCTGCTTGACGATTGCCACCGACGCGTCGTAGCTGATGTCCTCAGCAGCGGCAGGATCATCTGGTGCTGCAAGCACGAATACGCCAGAGTCGTGGTTGGTGAGGAACACCTTGATGAGGCCGCTTTCGCCGCGGCTGATGCCGCGGGCTGCGTCAACCGCAGAGTGTTCGGCCGCGATATGCATCGACGATGCGACGTCACCGAACTGCAGGTCCATATCGACCAGCGCAACTTCATTTCTATGCACACTTGCAAGCGCGCATGCAAGGTTGACAGACATCAATGTCTTGCCGACTCCGCCTTTGGGAGCCATGACGGTGATGATGCGCCGGTCCGTTGGTGCCTCTTGGACAGGGGGAGGGCTGGACGGAATGTCCATCACCGGTGCGGCGAGGCGGCGCGCCTGCGCGCTTTCTAGGCCACGTGACAAGAGTTCGTAGATGACGCTGATTTCTGCGCTTGGGGCGACGACGTCGCGGACGCCGGCACGCAGCGCCTTCTCCAGGAGGCCAGGCACGGATTCGGCAACCAGGGCGACGTAGGTTCCAGGGTGCGCCTGGTCGACCTCTCGTGCGGTAGCGACCATTGCGTCTGCGGTCAGTTCGGGACCAATGAGGACCACGGCAACGTTGTGCGCATCAGGGCGAGGACCGGTCAGCGGCCACCGCACCATACGCGGACCCTGTCCGCCCGACAATGCCCGACGAACGCGCATCTCGAAGTCCGGAGTGCCGGCGATGACGGCCACGTCCCCGACACCGCGGAGGAGCGTTGTCGGCCTAGTTGCTTGATCGAGTTGAGTGTCGGTCACGGTTTGCCTCGGGGTGGCTGGTCGTCTTCGGGTGGTGCGGTTAGGGCTTGGTGGGTTTGCCGGCCCGTGGGTTCACGGCCAGGGTCACCCCAGCAGGGTCACCAAGTAGGTGACGGCAAGTCGGTAGTTGGGCCGGCAGAGCCGAACCAACCACCGGTGGGCGGCGAACCGCCCAGGTTTGGGCTACTTCTTGACGGTGGTTGGTGCGGTTGGGATTCCGGCTGCCGTCGTCGGCGCAGCCGCCCCAGCAACAGTTGTCGGAGCACCGGCAACCGGGGTCGGAGCGCCAGCAGGTGCAGCGGCGGCGGTCGGTGTGGCGGGCTTCGGAGTCGTTGTGGTGGTTGCTTTCACATCAGCAGCTGAGGAGCTTCCAGCGGGCTGATACACGTTCTCCTGGTTCACGATCTTCTCGTTACCCTCCTTGGCAGTCAGCGGCTCGCTGACCAGGTGGATCGTTCCGAACTGGTTCATGTAGATGAGGCGTTCCGCGTCAGGCGAGTTGACCGCAAGAGTGATCTGCACCTGGCCGAGATACGACGTGGCACCCACGTCTGGCTGGCCGGCAATCGTGGTTGGGGCTGGCGCACCGCCATACGGCATGGGGCGCCCGACGATCTGAACCTTGTGCAGTGCAAAGTGGGTGACTGATCCGCCCTCGGCACCTGCGAACGAGGCGACGACACCGACGGTTTCGTTGTTCAATCGTCCGATGCCAGCAACACGCTCGCCAGGGATGATGAGCGTGACGGCGACCTTGCCGGCAGGCAATGCAGCCGATGCTGCGGTCTCGGTCGACTCGAACATTGCGTTCGTGATCTGCTGGTTGGCGCTGATGGGAATCGCCGTCAGCTTGCCGCGGATCGTGGCGATGCTGAAGTCGAGGTCAGCGTTTGCGCCGACTATCAGTTGCGACTGCGGCACCTGGACCTTCTTCACCTGAGTCTCGACGGTCTCGCCGGGAACACCCTTCGGAAAGTCGACCGATGCAACGAACACGTTGATCAAGGGTTCAGTCGGGGCAGCTGCAGCTTGCGCTGCCTGCTCGGCTTTGTCGCCGCGGCCTTTCGCGAACATGAACAGCAGCAGCATGCCGAACACGGCGAGGGCAGCTGAGGCAATGATGCCGGTGGACTTCTTGCGGTTCACGGGTGCTCCTTGAGGAGATCGCGGCCCGACTCTGGGATCGCCAGAGGGGTGGGGCCGAAAGCTTGTTGGTGTCTCTTCGACCGCCGCACGCCAGCGCTTGAGGGGAAGAGCGAACTTCAGGTCCCATTTCTTGAGCTGAACCTGAGGT
>JAYSSK010000067.1:0-1933 GCA_043720595.1 Acidimicrobiia bacterium | reverse complement strand
AAGGTTTTGGCCCGGATTGACGCCGATTCTCAACCCGTTCAGGAAGGGGTGTCCCAAACAGAAGGCGTGACGTCGGGTGGATACTCGTAGACCACCTCTGGAAAGGACGCAGTTGGAAACATGTAGAACAACGAAATCACTTCGGGGCCTGGGTTCGACACTCGGTGCCATGCGTTACCTGGAATGAAGGCAACCGCTGAAGGCTTCAGCGGATACCCCTTGCCTTCTATGAACAGGGTTCCATGACCCGAAATAACGAAGTACAACTCGGCATCGGGATGACGGTGAAGTGCGAGGGACTCCTCTGAGACGGGCATCGTTGTCACGCCCGCGCACAACGGCGTTGCACCATCTCGGTCCGCGCTGAGCAACGTCTGCCACGTGAGGTGCGAACCGTCCGGGTTAGTCCACCCCTCCATCAACCGATTTTCGACATACGTAACAATCGGCTCAGTGCTTGCGTCCATGTGCACACGCTACCTAGGGGGTGTCTGCAGGAAACGAATGGCTGTGGCCAGGTCGAACAACCTTGCAGCCACATAGATGACCGCCAATTTTCGACCCTACTGTTCGCAACCTTTCGCGGCCGCTCGCAACCTTCAAACCGCGTCAAATCCGCGTCGTTGCGTCGTTTCAGCGTCACGTAAGCGCGCTTATGATAGATGGTCGGGTCGACGACTCATTGTGACTCGCGCACCTTCGGTAAGAGGACCTTTCGGTCCGTGAGTTTCGTACATTCGGTGGCCGGTAAGGAGACCTGAAGCGGCGGTGAGGGCGGCGACTGCGTAGATGGCGGCGGGGACGGAGATGAGGCCGGCGAGAATACCGGCGAGGAGCGCGCCGATGGCGAATCCTCCGTCGCGCCAGAGCCGATAGACGCCGACTGATCGCGCTCGCCAGGCGGGGTGGGCGACGTCACCGATTGCGGCGAGCAGTGTCGGGTAGACCATTGCGGTTCCGGCGCCGAGGATCATCGCTCCAGCGGCCCAGATCGGCGAAGCTATGTGTGCTTGCGATTGCAGTGAGGGCGATGCCTTGAGTGAGCATGCCGGAGACGATGAGTGGTTTGCGGCCGATGCGGTCGGAGAGTAAGCCGGTGTAGAGCTGTCCGAGTCCCCAGACGGCGGGTAGAGGGCGGCGAGGATGCCTATTCGTTCGATGGAGAGTCCGGCGTTGGCGAAGTAGATGGGGAACAGTCCCCAGGCGAGTAAGTCGTTCAGGTTGTTGACGAGCCCTGCTTGCGAGCATGACGATAGTGCCTTGTCGCTGAACGATGTGAGGGTGAAGATTCGGCTTGTGCTGAGCAGTTGGTGGTGCGCTCCGTTTGGGGACGTGTGATTCGCGGCCTCATGACGGGCGTGCGAGCGGGTTTCTTTCACGAACAACGTGGAGAGCGTCAACCCGAGTCCGGCTCGGATTGATGAGCCAGCCGATCCAGTCGATGTGCAGGCGTTCGTGCCCGGCAAGTAGCTCGTGCTGTGTCGGGAAACGGGGCGGATCGACGACGGCCGCCGAGCCGTTGCCCCGCTGCCTACCTCGGCAAGCGCGATCAGCTCGACGAAGTGAGTCGCACCGAACTCACGAAACGCATCGCAACCGGCGACGTGATCGTGGTCGATGTCCGACCCGCAGCGGAGTACGCAGCCGGCCACATCCGTGGCGCCCGGTCGATCCCCGGTGACCGCCTGGCGAAAGAACTCCGCACCCTGCCGGCCGACAGCGAGATCGTCGCCTACTGCCGAGGTCCTTACTGTGTGCTGGCCGATGAGGCGGTCCGATTGCTACGTCGCAGGGGTCGCACCGCCCGCCGCCTCGCCGATGGATTCCCGGAGTGGCGTCATGCCCGCCTGCCGATCGAAACCGTTCTCGTCGCCAAGAGCTCGAGTTAAAGGTCAGCTTTCGGGTGGCAAGCGGAGTTGGCGCTGAAAGTACA
>JAYSSK010000066.1:0-1937 GCA_043720595.1 Acidimicrobiia bacterium | reverse complement strand
ATGTTGTTTCGGAACAAGACGGAGATGGTCGGCCCTGACGATGCGCTGCCGGGCCGTGATGCGGCTATGCCGATCGTCAATCAACACGTGGTGCTCGGAACGCCGTTGGCCGGGCCGGTCCCCGAAGGCGTCGAGACGATCTACTTCGGGATGGGCTGCTTCTGGGGTTCCGAGCGGATCTTCTGGAAGATTCCTGGCGTCTATGTCACCGCTGCCGGCTACATGGGCGGCTGGACCACGAACCCGACGTACGAGGAAACCTGCACCGCTCGCACTGGCCATACCGAAGCGGTGCTGGTTGCCTATGACCCGTCGAAGGTGGCGCTCGGCGTGCTGTTGAAGGCGTTCTGGGAGAACCACGATCCGACCACGCTCAACTCCCAGGGCAACGACATGGGCACGCAATATCGGTCGGCGATCTTCGTCACGACACCCGCCCAACTCGCCGACGTCGAGGCATCGCGGGTTCGTTACCAGGCTGCGTTGACCGGTGCCGGATTCGGCGAGATCACCACTCAGATCGCCCCAGCCGACCAGGTCGGCGACGGCGTGTTTTATTACGCCGAGAACTACCACCAGGGATATCTGCACAAGAACCCGGGCGGTTACTGCAACCACGGGTTCTGCCAGATCGGCTACGACCTTGCGGCCCACGGTCAGGTTGCGGCCAAGGCCGTGTCGAGCGAGTGAAGTGACTAGGCTGTCGCCCGCCGCGGTCGGCCGACCGCGTAACGACTCAACAAACACAATGAGGAGGCCTTTGATGGCCGGAATTTTGGACAAGATCAAGGCAATGCTCGGCGGTGCCAAGTCAAAGGCTGGCGACAAGGTCCCCGACAAGGTCAAGGATGCCTACGACAAGGTCTCCGACAAGGTCGAGAGCGTCATCCCGGGTGACCGCGATGGTGACGAAGTCGCGACTCCTCCGGCGGCACCTTCCGCCGGGTGATTGATTGTCGCCGCGTGTTACAGATGGTGTCAGACACCATCTGTAACACGCTAGGCGACGAGGTTCCAGATGCGGTCGGTGATAACGCTGAGGTTCGGGTCAGCGGCCGCTCGCCGTCTAGCTCGCGAAAGGGCCGTCCGTTCGGCACCGCGGCTCGGAAGACCGAGTTCGGAAGCGAGACTCACGCGCTCGATACCCGTGAGGCGGTCGAGCAGAAGTAGTGACACAGTGCGTGCGATGCCGCGTTGCGCGACACTCCCGTCGACATCGTGCTCATCGGCGACGAGTTCGATCACGGATGCCAGTTCGCCGTGGTTGATGCGATCAAGGTTCGGGTCGTGGGACTCGTTGACGAAGCGGTCGAACGACGTCGCCCCGTTGAACTCGGAAAGCACCACATCGGTGCGCATCCAATCCGGCTGGCGACGGCGGCCCATGTATATGCGATGACTTGACCATCGATACCGATCGAGCGGCACGAGCGGTGCGATGTCAAGGGGGTTGCGATGGATATACCTGACGGCGTTGAGCAGGTAGTCGTTGGAGTTGACTGCGACTGAAAGGTAGCGGCCTCGAAAAAGCGGGCCGTCTCGGCCGATCCGTTCGTTGACGTGTCGGGTGTACACCGAGCCCAGGTCGCGCATGAAGGTGGCCAATCGTGCGTGTGGACAGTGCAGTAGCAGGTGGAAGTGGTTGGTCATTAAACAGTAGGCGTGCACTTCGACCCCAAATCGTTCGTGGCCGACGCCCAGCAACCGTTCGAAATCGACGCGATCGATGTCGCCGAGAAAGGTTGCCTGGCGGCCTGCGCCACGGTTCATGACGTGATGCCAACTGCCGTCGAAGTCGATGCGAAGTGGTCGTCCCATGGTCCGCATTATGCGCGAGGGGTGTTACATCAGGTGTCTGACACCATCTGTAACAGTTCGCCGGCTCGTAACTGGCTGGCGTAGAGGCCGTCTTGTTCGACGAGCTGATCGTGGGTGCC
>JAYSSK010000065.1:0-12856 GCA_043720595.1 Acidimicrobiia bacterium | reverse complement strand
GTCGGTGATGTGGATGGCTTCACTGTGGAGCGCAAGACCGGACCCAACATCGACCGGGCGTGCAGCGCGTCCAGGCTTCTTCCTCGTTCGATCTGCGTGCTCCCAAAAGCGGTCGCTGAGCCATGAAATGGTTCGCGCTGCCTCGGCAATCGCCGCCATCAGTTGGTCAGCATCGTCCAGCTTCAAGCGCTCGGCCACTGCGTCTTGATCTTGGAGCCGCAGCACGTTGCTCGCCCGCTTGGTGGTTCGATGTAGCTCAATACGTGCGTCTCGAATAGGGGCAATCAGCCGGTGAAGCTCCGCAACATCACCATGCAAGCCGTCCGAGATGCCAGCTACTTCGGTACGCAGCGCCCATTCGATGGCCTGCACGTCGCGAACTGCGCCACGGGACTCTTTGAGATCAGGCTCCAACAGGAATGCGGCCTCGCCAGCCTTCTGCTGGCGTTCCTGAACCGCCTCGTGCAGCTCAGCGAGCCAAGCCGCGCCACGCTTCGACCACTGTCCTTGGGCGCGCCGCGCCAATTCGTGGGCAGGGTGCACATCACCCGAAAGCAGACGAACCCGCAACAGGGTGGTCGCCGTCGTGAGGTCGGTCGAAGCCAGCTTCAGTGCCGACTCGACCGTGTGGACTGCCGGGCTCACGTTGATGCCGGCGTCCCAGAACGGGTACCAGATGTTGCGAGCCACATCTGAGACGAGAGCCTCGGACTCTCGTCGTGGGTGGACGAGCATAACGTCGAGGTCGCTTCCCGGGCACAGCGTTCCATCGGCGTACCCCGCTGTGGCGACCAGACACCAACCGGCCGGAAGCTGGCTGCACACCATGCGGAACCAGTCGTCACCCTGACTCGACAGGGCTTGGGCGAGAACCAGGCTGGTGGACGACCCCTCGGCCACCAGGGCCGCGCGCTGTTCTTTCCAGTCGAGGGTGACCGGCCAACCGTGAAGTACCGGATCATTTGTCACGTTCGTCATATTGTCCCAGCCCTTTCGATTGTCGTTGTCCCCTTGGTGAGGTTCATTGATTGGTTAGGTTCGAGGTGAAACCAAGTCACCGGCAGGAGGGGTGGCCCGCCGGTGACTTGCGGTGTTAGGTATTACGGGGCGTCCCGGGTCACACGGCGTCTTCGCCCATTTCGCCGGTGCGAACCCGCATGAGGGTGCCGACGTCGATGGTCCAGATCTTGCCGTCACCAATCTTCTCGGTCTGTGCGACGTCGGCGATGGTGCGAACGACATTGTCGGCGTCACCGGACGGCACGATCACTTCCAGCTTCACTTTAGGAACGAAATCGGTCTTGTATTCCGATCCACGGTATGACTCTGTCTTTCCACCCTGTCGGCCAAACCCTCGGACTTCAGTGACGGTCATTCCGGTCACGCCCGCGCCCTTCAACGCATCCTTCACGTCATCGAGTTTGTGCGGCTTGATTACTGCTGTTATGAGCGTGAGCATGACGACATCCTTGTGAGAAATAAGAGCGAAGTACAGCTGTGAACACTGGTTGAAATGAAACGGGCATCTTTCCGCATTTCAGTTCCCTCCCGTGAATGCAGCTTCGGGGTGGTACACCGACGCACCATGTTCGTGGATGTCGATGCCTTCCAGCTCGCCTTCCTTCGAAATGCGAAGGGTGCCGGTTGCCTTGACTGCATACATAAGGGCAAATCCTGCGAGCAGTGCAGTCGAGCCGACAACGAGACTTCCAATGAGCTGAGACTGCAGCTGGTTAATGCCACCGCCCCAGAACAATCCGGTAACCACCGTGCTGGTGTCTACTCCGGTTGGGGTAGGAATGCCGTACTGCCCGGTCGCAAACAGGCCGAGCGCCAGAGTGCCGAAGATGCCGCAGAACCCGTGCACAGCGACAGCTCCGATCGGGTCATCGACGCGGAACCATTCGATGAGGTCCACGCCCAGCACGACAATGATGCCGGCAATCGCTCCGATCATCACGGCGCCGGTTGTGTTCACCCAGTAGCACGGTGCAGTTATCGCGACCAACCCTCCGAGGAACCCGTTGACGGTGATGCCGATGTCCCACTTCTTGAGACGGGGGTAGACGAATGCCATGGACGACAGCGCACCCGCAGCCGCGGCCAGGGTGGTGTTGGTTGCGACACGGCCCATTCCGGCAGCATCCAACGCTGACAGAGTGCTGCCTGGGTTGAAGCCGTACCAACCGAACCATAGGAGCACACCGCCAACCGCAGCGATGGTCATGTCGTGGCCAGCGGGAAGCCCGCCTCCGTCACGCTTGAACTTGCGTCCGAGCCGCGGTCCGAGCGCAATGGCTCCAGTGAGTGCAACCATGCCGCCGACGGTGTGGACAACGGTGGAGCCCGCGAAGTCACGGAACGGTGTCTTCATCGTGGCCAGCCAGCCGTTCGGACCCCAGACCCAGTGACCCCAGATCGGGTAGATGAGACCACTCACAACAGTGCTGTACAGCAGGTCACCGACGAAACCTGTGCGGCCGACCATTGCGCCTGATGTGATCGTTGAGCACGTGTCAGCGAACGCGAACTGGAAGAGGAAGAACGCCATGAATGCGACACCTGTGGATCCGTAGGCAGGAGGCGCTCCGTTCAGGAAGAAGAACTCGTGGCCAATGAACTTGTTTCCGTTCCCGAACATGAATGCGAAGCCGAAGGCCCAGAAAAGCAGCCCACAAAGTGCTGTGTCGACGATGCACTCGATCAGAATGTTGCCAACTTCTCGGGTTCGAGCGAAGCCGGCTTCCAGCATCATGAAGCCTGCCTGCATGAAGAACACGAGGAAAGCAGCGACAAGAACCCACATGGTATTGGTCGCATTGATGACGTCTGTGATGCTCGGCTCTGCTGCCCCCTGAGCGCTCGCAGGCTGCCCAAGAAACGACGTCAAGAAGACTGCTCCGGCGCCGGCAAGAACCAGCCCGATCATCTTGCCGGCGAGAAAAGTAACGAAGAAACGCCTTCGATCCCTTTCTCTCACTGCACTAACGAGTCGATTGAGCACGGTTCCTCCATGTCGGGGGTTCGAACGACAAAATGAACGATACGAAGCACCGATTTCCGATCGGTCACCCAAGTGTTTCCGACTTGTAAAGACCGTGTGCCGCCACGCTGCCACGCCGCCTTCACTCGGGGAGACGGAAAACTTCGGTTTCGCCACGTCGAGTGGCTGTTTCAACTTACGGTGGAATCGGTTTCAGGTCAGCGAGCCGTTCGCCGATATGTATTCCCATGGCGGCTTTACAAACACGATTGTGCACTCGCAGATTTAGCTCGGTGGCAGCCGTTCTCGGCCTCATCTCGGGGTTATGCGCGCTCATTGCTATACCTCAGGCCCAAGGAGCAGGCGCTCTCACCCTGGTGAAGAACGCGCCCGCACGCGTCCTTTACGGCAGTTCGGCCGCCGTGACGCTGACAGCGGCCAACCCCGGGACAGACCCGGTCTACAACGTGTCGTTCAGAGACGTCCTTCCAGCTGGCGTCTCGCTGGCCTCGGCGACGCCGGCGCCGACGAGCGTCATCGCGAATCAGCCGATTGCTGGCCAGACGACGTTGGTGTGGGTGAACGTGAACGATGCGCAACCCGGTGCGTCGGCAAGCGTGGCGTATTCGGTGACGCACACAACCGGCAGCGACTCGCCCGGCAACCCGTTGCACGCCGGAGATACGTACTCCAGCACCGCACAGGTCTTCGGCAACACCAACCCCCGTTATGTGCCGGACTTCTCGCCTGCCGGAGTTGCGATCGCTGGCACCGAGTCTTATGACACGTCGGGTTCTGCACCAGGCAGCACGCAGATTGTCCCCATTCGAATTCAGAAGGCCGAGCCGAGCCCAGAGGGCGAACTCCTTCGGGGCGTCCATGATCACACAACCGTATATACACTTACGGTAACTAACAATGCCGTCGCAGCGACCAACTCGGTCGTCGTCGATGACTACCTCCCATCCCAGCTTGAGTTCCTCCAGTGCGGCGGTGTCGACAACACACCTATTGGCCCCACACGGCCGGAGTACACCGGAGCCGCTCTCCTTTCCGCAACCCCACCAGTCACGACGAACTGCCCTGCGCCGACGCTGGTAGAGACGCTCACCAACCCGCCAGGACTGCCAGCCGGCGTGTACACCCATGTGCGTTGGACAATCGGCTCGATGGCCGCCGGTGCCGTGACGGCGATCAGGTATGCCGCCGGCATTCCCCTTCGGGCGAATGCTGCTTTCCTATCGGTGCCAGTCCCGCCAACTCCGGGTTCCCTTGGCCAAGGAGCGAACCTCAGCAATAACACCGGACCACTGACCACGGAGAGCTCGGAGCAGCAACTGGTTAACAGCGCATCCGTCGCCGGCGTTTACAGCGGGTACGGCGGTGCAGCGGCCGCTGACACGAACACCATCACCCGGACCAGCGAAGACCTTGCCATTCAGAAGCGGGTCACCGCTGGCGGCGACGACGTGAACAACGGTGAGACCGTGGGTTGGGCGATGACCTTGTCCTCCAGCGAATACCGATCCGCCAGTGATGTCGTGGTGGTTGACAGCCTTCCCGACGGCTACGAATACGTCGCAGGGAGCGGCACACTGCGCCGAGTGTCTCCTAGCCCCGAAGGACCTGTGCCGGTCGCTCCCTCGATTACCTTCCCACCGGGCGGAGTGCAGGTTCTCACGTGGAACTTCAACAGTGCACCGGGAACCCTCGGCACCGGGTTCGTCGCGAACGCCGTCTACGAGTTGACATTTGATTCACAGACCCTTCCGAATTACCGGTCCACAGGACAACCGGTCGCTGCCAACGATGGCCTGACCAACAGTGTTTCGGTGTCGGGCACCACGGCGGCGAAACCCGATGTTGCTGCCATTGACACCGGGACCGAAGCTGTGGGCGACGTGTCTTCGGCCGGGCAAAGCTCTTCGTGGCAGACCATCAACAAGTCAGTGGCCTGGCCGCTCACGGGCACTCCGGTCGGGTTGTCGTGCGACACTCCGTCCAACCTTGCCTCCATAGCATCACCAAGCTGGCTGCCCCGGTTCGCCCCCGGCGACACCGTGTGTTACCGACTGCAGATCACGTTCCCGACAGCCACCCGGACACGCAACGCGATCGTGACCGATTTTCTCCCACCGAACTCGCAGTATCTCGGCTCAAGCGCCGGCGGTCTCAACACGGTCACTATCGCTAGCGCTCCAACAGTGGGTGTTGGATACGGCGGAACCGCTGCCTGGGCCGTGGGTGAACTCATCAGCGGCGCCCGCTATACCGAACGAGGCTCTCGATTCGAGATGTACCTGGCAACCCAGGTCACAGATATCCCGCAGTCGCAAAGCAACTTCGACCTGAGCGAAAACCTGTTGAAGGCTGTTTCGACAAACACCGTCGGTGCAGCGGTGTCTTTGCGTGCCTCAGCCGACTTCATGACCATCACCCCGACCGTCGACCTCACGACGGGCGTGAAGACCATCAACGGCGTGAGCCCCGTCACCACTCCAGACGACGGCAACGGTGCTCCAACCGGCCGCCATGACGGCAAGATCATCCGGGCAGAGGACACCGTTACCTTCCGCGTGGACGTGGCCAACATCGCTCCGACCGATGCGGGTTTGTCTGGCGACGCAAGCTCGGTAGCGGTGGTCAACATCATGCCGGTCGGTCTCGGCTGCTCGACCGTCTCGCTGGGGTTGGCACCGCGTCCCCTCACCCTTTCGGCCAACAACGCGAACCCATTCAGCGCACAGGTTCCGACCCGCGCCCTTGGCGGCCTGGTCGCTGTACTCAGCACTGCGTCGTGCATCGACCGTCCCGGGCTCGGTTCCGTGCTCCGCTGGACCGTGACCAACGTCCCCGCCGGCTTCAGCGCCGAAATCAACTACGCCGTCTCCATTCCTACGGGGGGTTCTGCACCGACTGCTGGTGAAATCCTCGACACCACCGCAGGTGTCTCGTCGTTCCTTGGCCCACGCTCCAACGAGGGCGGCTTCGTCACGTACATCCCTGCATCGAACGTGGAACCTGTCTCGCCGGGAACGGCGAACGTGCCCGCGGCAAACGATCAGTCGCGTATCCAGGTTGAAGGCACCGTGAACTTGAAGTCCGCTGTGACTGCGTTGGTCGAAACGAACAACGATGCAGCAACACAGTTCACCCCTGGCGAAGACGTCACGTATACCGTCCGGTGGACGATTCCAGAGGGTGTCAGCCTGCGGAGCCCCGTCACCATTACCGACATCCTGCCGAGCAACATCACCTACATCCCCGGTACCCTCAACGTTGGATACGGAACCAACGGCGCTGCTGCACCGGTTCCCGGTTGCGCCAACGTCGACACGTGCGGACCGTTCACCGGCGGCTCGCTCGGTTTCACGGTCACGACGGGCACCACGATCGCGATGAGTTCCACGACGGGCACCTACAGCAACCCCGTCGAGTCCGGTGCAGGCGAAGATGTGTTCACCATCTCGTTCGCCGGTCGTCTCACCAGCGGCAACCGCGGCGACACGGTCACCAACACGGCTACCTATTCCTGGCGGACCACGGCGGGAGCCACGCAAACATTCGACACCCAAGTCTCAAACACCGTCGTGCAACCCAACGCGTCAATCACCAAATCTCACGTGCCTGCAGGGCCGTTCCAGGGAGGCGACACCGTGACCTACACGTTGGCCGTCACCAACGTTGGCGCCGATGCTTCTCCACTTCACGACATCACCGTGACGGACTGTGTCCCTGCCGGGTTGCTCCCCACCGCAGGAACCCCAACTACAACCGGAACATCACCATCACCAGCGGTCCTTGGCACGATTGCAGCACCCGGTTCGTGCACAGGCGGTGGAACCCTCATCACCTGGTTGCTTCCGTCGACCTACCAACTCGATCGGAATGCCGCGCTCGGTCTTTCGTACGGTGTCAGCGTTGTCGGTACTGGCGCCACGTTAGGTGCTGCGGCCAACGCCACCAACACCGCGACGGTCACTGGAGACAACTTCCCCTTAGCTCCCGCCACCATTTCCGGGGTGCCCACCGGCCAGGTTGCCACGAACAGGGCAACAACCGACAACATCGCGCTGCGGACCGTTCTGATCGACAAGAGCGTTGCTCAAACGACCCGGGTTGCCGGGCAGCCTGCGGACTACACAGTGGCTGCCACCATCCCCGCCGGCCTTCGGGTCTTTGACGCGGTCCTGGTCGACACGCTCCCCACAAACCTCACTTACATCGCGGGTACCGCATCGTCGGTGACGACCGGACCGGGCTGCGTCGCTCTGGGCGGGACCGGCCCGCACACCCTCCCAGCCACGTCGACACAGGTCGGATGGTGGGTCGGCGACATCGAAGCGGCGTCCGCAACCCCGTGTGTCCTCACCGTGTCCTACCAGGCCACCCCTGCACCAGCGGCCATCTCCGGCGTCACACTGGTGAACTCAGCGCAACTCGTCTGGCGTGACATCAACACCGACGCCAACCTCACCACGATCCCGGTCACGTCGGGTTATCCACGTAGCGTCGCAGACACCGCGACGCTTGGCACGGTCAAGCCCGCCGTCAACGTGGTGAAGAATGCCAACAAGACTGCAGTTGAAGCGGGCGACGTTGTCAACTACGACATCGTGGTCACCAACACTGGTACGGCTCCTGCGTTCGACATCCAGATTCACGACACGCTGCCACCTGGGTTCGCGGCGCCGACGGGAATCACCAACGGTGGCATGTTCACCGCTGCGGTCGGCCTCACTCCAGCCGCGATCGACTGGACACTCTTTTCCGGGACAACCGGGCTACTACCGGCCGAGTCGATCACGCTCACCTACAGCCGCCGCGTCAGCTCTGCCGTTGCGCTCGGTGCGGCTGGCGACCTCACCAACATCGCAGACATCACCGCCTACTTCGGCGACCCCGCTCACGGCACGGGCCTGTTCGAATCCTTCAACGGGAATGCGGACGACGCAACGGTTACCAGCCGCGTGCCGATCCTCGCCATCAATCACACGGTCGCAGACGGCTCTGATCTCAAACAGTCCGAGATCGACCAGCCGTTCACCTGGGTGGTCTCAGCGACCAATACCGGCACGGGTCCTGCGTACGGCGTCGACATCACCGATGCGCTGCCGGCCAACTGGGAGTTCATCGGCACCACGTCCATCACCAACAACGCTGTCAGCGTGGCCATCCCGTCGCCGACCATCGGCGGAACCATTGCAGCTGGCCAGTCGATTGGTTGGGCCAACATCGGCACCCTGCAACCTGGCGAGGTGATCACGCTTCGTTTCACCGCAAAACCACTTGTCGCTGCGCTCCCGATCCCATTCTCGGCAGGCACGCTGTACACCTCCACGGCAACCACTGGCGGATCGGACTTCGGCGGCGACGCACTGAATGAACCCTCAGACCCTGCACAGGCAACGATCCGCGTGGCCGACTTGAAAGTCGACAAGCGTGACGCAGACGCAACGTTCGTCATCGGTTCCGTGGGTCACTACTACCTCGACGTATCGAACCTTGGCCCGGACCCCGAGGCCGGTCCCATCACGGTGTCGGACACCCTGCCGTCAGGTTTGGTCCTGGCAGCGACACCGACCACCCTCGGCAACGGGCTGAACTGGACCTGTACCGGCAACGCTGGGGAAACCACCCTGTCGTGCACGATGCTCAGCATTCCTGTCGGCGGTGTTGCCGCAGGCGCAGCCATCCGCTCCATCGACGTTCCGGTCAACGTTCTCGAGTCAGCCTTGCCAGGTGGAACTTCCACCAGTTCGGTGTCCAACACCGCCGGCGTCGTCGGAACCACGTACGACGTGTTGACGTCCAACAACAGCGACACAGAACCCACGCCAATCGCCCGCATCTCCGATGTATCCATCGCAAAGGTCCGCACCGGTGGAACGATGCTGGCTGGACAGGATCAGACGTACTCGATCACAGTCACCCACATCGGCCCGTCGCCGTTGACCGGCACCATTACCGTTACCGACCCGCTTCCGGTCGGTCTGCGCCTCATGGCTGTCCCTTCGGGCGCCGGATGGAACTGCGCGACAAGCAGTGTCGGAACCGGGTACACCACCGTGACAAACGGCAACGTCGTCTGCACACGTACCGAATCGCTCTTCGCCGCCAACTCGACGCTCGGAACCATAAGCGTGCTTGCAAAAATTGACCCGGCAGCGACGGCACCGGCATCAATCGTCAACTCTGCAACGGTCACCTCACCGAACGACCCGAACCCAAGCAACGACGCAGCGAACGTCACCACCACGCCAACCGCACAATCAAACATCACTATCGACAAAAGCGATGCAGGCGCAGTATTCAGGGTCGGCGACGCCAATACCTACCAAATTGCGGTCACTAACGCGGGTCCATCGAATGAGGAAGGCCCGGTTGTGGTCACCGATCCAATTCCAGTCGGCATGCGCCTCACCAGTGTCGCCGGCAACGGAGCGCCGAGTGCGTGGGATTGCTCGACCAGCACCCTCGGAACCGGCACCAGTGCCGGTACAACCGGGTCCGTCCGCTGCGTCCACACACCCGGCGGCGATCCATTCGGCCCCGGCGAGTCACTCGACCCAATCCTCATCACCGTCGAAGTCGGTGCCAATGCAGCACCGAACCCAGACCCGGCGGTCACGAATCGGATCACGAATACTGCAACGGTCACGGCCGTCACCGACACCACCCCTTCGAACGACTCGACAGTGACCGAAATCGAGCGGATCGCCGGTCTGGTCATCGACAAGACGCACGCCGACGGCGCCGTATGGTCCGTCGGTTCAACTCACACTTACAGCCTTGCTGTGGTCAACAACGGACCGTCGCCCGAAGCTGGCCCGGTGTCGGTTTCAGACACGCTGCCGACAGGCATGCGTTTCGTTTCTGCCACTGGAACCGGATGGACATGCGGTCACGCTGGCGGAACGCTGCTCGGTGGTGGCGGCACTGTCAGTTGCACGCTGCCTCGAAGTGGCGGAATCGCTGTCGGCGGCGCATCGCCGGCCGAAGTGATCACGATTACCGTCGACGTCCTCCCAAGCGCTGCGCCACTGCTCGCCCCAGCCACCAACACCTCCGTCAACAACGCAACGGTTGTCGGCGTCACCGACCCTGTGTTGAGATCCGATTCCGACCCGGTCAACGTCGATCCCATTGCAGATCTGTCGCTCGACAAGAGCCACGTCGGCCAGTTCGTCGTGGGTGAAACCGGACGATTCGAGTTCGTCGTCACGAACGTTGGTCCTTCCACGGCTGCTGCCCCGCTCACGGTCACCGACACGCTGCCCGCCGGACTCACGTTCAACAGCAGTACAGGCAGTGGGTGGACCTGCAACGCCGTCGGTCAGGTTGTCACCTGCACCACATCGACCGATCTTGTTTCGCTGGGTTCGCTTCCGGTGCTGGGGTTGGTTGTCGACGTCGGGCCGCTGGCTGAGCTCGGCGTGACAAGCACCGCTACGGCGGACACGCCAACAACTGACCCGGTCGCGACGAATGACAGCGATCCCGACACGATCACTGCAACCCCATCGTCGGACCTGCAGATCGTCAAGAGCCACAGCGCTGCGGAGTTCTACGTAGGCCTCTCGGCCTCCTGGACGTTGCAGGTAACCAATATCGGACCGTCCACAAACGTCGGGCCGATCGTCGTGACGGACGCGATTCCGGCTGGCATGTCCCTGACGTCTGGCGCGCAACCAGGGTGGGACTGCGGTGCGTCGACCAGTTCGGTTCTGAACTGCGTTCGTACCAACCCGTTGGCCGCCGGAGCCGTTGCGGACCCGATCGGGTTGACGGCATCCATTTCGCCAACTGCGGTACCGCTCGGCGACGCGAACGCGGTGGTACCCAACACTGCAACGGTGACCAGCCCCACCCTTGATCGGGTAGCGACCAACAACACATCGACGGACCCAACTGTGATCGTTGCAGCGGCTGATCTGTCCATCGACAAGGTCGCAACGGCACCGCTCGTTTCGATCGGACGAGATGCGGAGTTCCTTATCCGTGTCACGAACAACGGACCTGCACCAGCAGTCGGTGTCGTGGTCACCGATGTTGTTCCTCCTGGTCTCTGGGCCGGTGGCGCATCCGGCCCTGGCTGGCTCTGTGACACCGTCAGGGATTCCGGCAGCATTACCTGCCAGCTGCCAAGCCGACTCGAAATCGGCGCGACGACGGAGCCCATCACGATCACTGCTGTCATCAGCCGAACCGGCCACTTCATCAACAGAGCGTTTGTGACCTCAGTGTTGTCTGACCTGGTTCCTGAAAACAACACCGACACCGCTGATGTCGACGGAATCTTCTTCCCGGTTCCGGGAATCGGAGAGCCCGTCTACCCCACCCTGCCGCCAGACGTGGACCAGGTTCGGCCGAGCCCGACCACCCCGCTGGGTCCCATGCCAGACGCCTCGGTGCCGGACGTTTCACCCTCGACGGCACCCCCGGGCGGGGAACCGACGTCCGCTGGACCATCGACGACACTCGTCGGCACGCCAACCACCAAAGCGAAGGCGCCTTCCAACAGTGATGGTCAATCCAGTTCCGGTTCGACCTCGTTGACAAGTGTCGCCCCGACTGGCCCGACGATCAGCTCGCCACCGGCCACCAACCCAAATACCAACCCAACCACCAACCCAACGGGTCGCAAAGCTGTGGCGGGCGACCAGGCCGACCAGGCCGACCTTGTCGACGAGAACGCGGAGGCAGGTGATGACAGCCAGGTGTCGCAGCTGTCGTTGACCGGCAGCGACGCAATGCAATCATTGTTGGCGGCCTTTGCACTCGTCGGTGGTGGCGTGTTGCTTCTGATCGCCGGGCGCCGCAAGCGTGCTCGCAACTGAGCCCACCATGGGTTTCAGTCGCAATGGGTTTCAGCGTTCCGGTTTAGGGGCCGCGATTCCAACGCAGCGACAGCACGATTGCCGCTGCAGCCAGCAGCGCACCAGCAATGACGAACCCGACGCTGATCTCCACGTCGCGCTTTTGTAGCGTGACGCTGCGGGGCAGTTCTTCAAAGACCTTCGAGAGCTGCCCTGCATCCTCGGCCTTGTAGAACTCCCCACCAGTCATGTTGGACACGCCGCGTAGCGTTGGCTCGTCGATGCGGAGGATCCGCTGACGGTTTCCCCCACCGCCAAATCCGCCGCCGAACCCGCTGCCGCCCGAGCCCGCAATCCCGTCGCTGCCTAGCTGAGCTGCGCTACAGACCAAGTCGCTTGGGTTCTCGGTCCCGAACCCAATTGTGTAGACCCGCACACGACGCTGGACGGCTTGCTTCGCCGCTTCCAGTGGCTCGACGCCACGGGTGTTGGCACCATCGGTCAGCAACACCACGATGTCTGGGACATAACCGCCTTCCGGAACCGGAGCTTTCTCCGTCGGCGGCGTTGCGCCAAGCTCGCCGTCGGGCTGATTGTTTGGATCGAACGAACTACCGAACTCTGCTTCGCCCAGCATCTGCGGGTCGATCGGCGCCACATCGGGATTCAGCGCAGCGATTGCCTCCAAGGACTTCAACGTGGCCGCACCGATGGCGGTTCCTCTTGCAGTGGTGAGGCCGTCGATCGCATCGAGCAAGTCTTGGCGTTCGGTCGTTGGTTCAACAATCAGCTGAGCAAAACCAGCAAAGACCACTAGACCGATTCGCGCCCCGTTCGGCTGGTCCTTCACGAACTGCCGCGCGGCCTCTTGGGCAACTGCGATACGGTTCGGTTCAATGTCGGTCGAGCACATCGACCGTGACACGTCGAGGGCCAAGATGATCGAGGTGCGGCCGATCGGAACCTGCATCGACGTCTGAGGTCGCGCTGCTGCAACACTCAACCCGGTGAGGCCGGCCAAGAAGAGCGCCACTGGAATATGGCGCTTCCACTT
>JAYSSK010000064.1:0-1944 GCA_043720595.1 Acidimicrobiia bacterium | reverse complement strand
TTTGCGCCTGCATACGGCCGCCAGGTTGGGATGTCTTTGTAGTTGAGCAGTGTCAGCATGGTGGAGCGAAGCTCGCCTGCTTGCACGCCCGCGTGAATGGTTCCGCCTGTGAACGGATCAGCATCAAGACCAACGTTTGCTGCCTGCAGCAGATAGCGGTCACCTGAAGCTGGGTCCACGATCACCATGGTGGTGTGAGAAAACGGACTGTTGCTGATGATCTCGATGCCGGTGGAGTTGAGAGAAGAGCCTCCCCACAGCACGACATCGCACGTGCTGGCCTGATTGCAGAAATCGTCGAAGGACACGGGCAGGATCACTGGCATTGGATGACGATACCGTGGTGCGATCGTGCCTGAAGCCTCCACGCCTGAACTTGCCCCCACGGGGTTGTTCATCAACCGCGTGCTCATGTTTACCGACATTGAGCTGTCCTCGGATCGTTGGGACACCGAACCAGACATGATGCGGTTGCTGATGCGCCATCACGACGCACTGGTGACGGAAATCGTCGAGCAACACGGCGGGGTGGTCGGTGCCCGCACGGGCGATGGAGCTATCGCCTTGTTCGAGCATGCTGTCTCGGCGGCAAGGGCAGCCCTGCAACTACAAGCGCGCATAGTACATGGACCGGCCGACACGGCCGTTGCCACCGACGCGTTGCGAATCCGGGTGGGATTGCATCGAGGCGTGGTCGAGCCACGCGATGGTGAACACTACGGCCCTCCGATGCACCGCGCTGCGCGGATCATGGGCACCGCCCATGGCGGCCAGATCGTTGCCAGCGCTGCGGTTGCGCGCGAGTTGGATGACGGACACGCCGACGGACACACAGACGAACACGCCGACGGTCTGGTGCTGGTCGGCCATGGCCTCTACCGGCTGAAGGGGTTCCACGAGCCAGAGCACCTCGTGGAAGTTCTCGGGCCTGGAGCCTCGCCGCACCCGCGAGGACTGCGGGCGACGTCCACCGAAGGTTCGCTGCCCCCGTTCGATCTCGAGCGGTTCGTCGGACGAGATGACGAGATCGAGCGGATCCTCCCGGAGCTTCGGCCCGGCCAGGTGACCACGCTTGTGGGAACCGGTGGGGTTGGCAAGACCAGGCTTGCGCTACAGCTTGCACGCCTCTCGCGGCAGCGGTTCTACGAAGGCGCGTGGTTCGTGGACCTCGCCTCGGCTTCGGGCCCTGACCGTGTGCTGCCGCTGGTCGCTTCCACGCTTGGTGTCGCGGACGTGACAACCGGAAACCTTGCCGACGCGGTTCGTGATGCGCTGCACTCGCGCCACATGTTGGTGATCCTCGACAACTGCGAGCACGTGGTAGATGCGGTCAGCTCACTCCTGCGTTCAGCGTGCTCGGACCGGATGACGGCGTCGATCCTGGCAACATCCCAGCGGGGGCTCGATGTGGCGCATGAGCGTCTCGAGCCGATCGCACCACTCGCGTTTGATGACCACCCCGAGGCGTCGCCCGCAGGAAGTTTGTTCATCATGGCGGCGCTTGGCGCAGATCCGCTCTTTCGCCTTGGCGAGGGTGACTCTGACGCGATCCGCCGGATCTGTCGACGCCTGGATGGTCTTCCGCTTGCGATCGAACTGGCAGCGGCACGGGTGCGGGTGATGTCGGTGCAGCAGATTGCCGAAGCGCTGCACGACAGTTTCGATCTGCTGCGTTCACGGGACCAGCCCGAACGCCACCGCACGATGACGGCGGCAATCTCGTGGAGCTTGGCGCTGCTAGACGATGTAGACCGTGCAACGCTGCTCGATCTGTCCGTCTTCTCCGGAACGTTCGATTGGGAGGCTGCGGCTGCGGTGTCCGGGCGTGATCGCGCCGATGTCGTTGACAGTCTCGACGAGCTTGTTCGAAGGTCACTGCTTGTCCGGAGTGGCGACGGCATCCGAATGCTTGTCCCGATGCGCCTGCACTGTGGTGACGAGTTG
>JAYSSK010000063.1:0-4711 GCA_043720595.1 Acidimicrobiia bacterium | reverse complement strand
GTTGTCGATGTTGATCTTGTACGTGACGTTTGTGGCGTAGGTGAGCGGTGCAATTGCGCCGGCGCCCGGGCCGGTAGTCATCACCAGAACGGTCTGATTCTTCTTGGCCGAGTTGAAGACATACACGTCGTTGACGTCGGCGTCGGGCCGGGCAGACGGCGAGGCAAGACCGGGCGCGTCCAAGTGGTCGGCGGCTCCGGCAAAAGTGGTTCCTGCCAGGGCTGCGGCTGCGCCGATGGCCAGGACGCCAGCCGCAGTGCGGCGAACAGCGCGTCCTGAAACACGGCTCGCAGAGCGAGGGGAGTGGGTCATGGTGTGCTCCTGGATGCCCACCGAGGACGACCAGTGTCGTCTGTGGCTCAGCGGGTTGTCGCAGTAGTTCGGCGGCAACCCGCCCCCGGATTGCAACGACGTCAGGAATCGGAAAGTTTGACACCGGTTCTCTCAGCCAAAGCTCAGGAACCCGGTGATTCTTGGGGGTGACTGTTTTAGGACAGCTTGGTAAACAGCCGCTCGACCTCATCAAGGGTGAAACCGTTGGCCTCCGCCAACGCTGGATCAGCGAGGCACGCTGCCATCCCGGTTGCCAAAAGCTTTACCCCAACGTTGCCAAGCGCGGTCCGAACCGCTGCCAACTGCGTGACGATGTCTCGGCACTCGCGACCCTCTTCCAACATCGCCTGCACCCCACGAATTTGGCCCTCAGCGCGTCGTAGACGATTTCGCAGGTCCGCTTGCACTTCGTCTGGAAGTTCCACGGCGTTTCCTACTTCCCGCTCGTTTTACCGAACAATCTGCTGAAAAATGATTGTTTGCTCCCTGGATCAGCAGGAGTTTCACGGCACGAGCAGCGGTTAGCCACAGCGACGTGGCCAAGCACTTGCTCCACATGCTGACCGCATCCGGCCCAGGTCGGTTTCGAACACGATTTACAGGTCACCACTCGGCACATGTCCCGAATATACCGTACCCCCAGGGGTATAGTCAGATACCGGACGCTTTCTTCACGCGCCCCGTACCGGGGGGTCCGGCGAATGCTTGGGCATTGCGCAGCCACTCCGTTGCGACTGGTCCAACGGCCATCAGCCCGGTGTCGGCCGGATGGAGTCGTTGCGTGACCACCAGCGCAAGTTCATAAGCATCGCCTTCCACTCGGTCAACCGAGTCGGCACTGCCCACGTTAAACATTCGGCCGCTGGGCAACGTCACCTGTGCTGACACACGGCCGCTAGGAACAGGTAGTCCATGCGCGGTAAACGCATTCGGCAATGCCTGCACTCCGAGATACACCACATGGGCAACGCGGTCCGTCGGTTGGTGGGCCACCTCCAGCGCTGCGGCGATGTCGAAGCCGTGGGCCCACGCCTCCATCAGACGTGCCGTTACTTTTGAAGCAACACTCATGTCTGGACCGAACCAGGGGATGCGGTCCGACGGACTGCGCATCGACGCGACTCGCGCAAACTCAGAACGCGTTGCGTTGAACCAGGCGAAGACCTCGGGTCCACGCATCCCACGGTGCGATTCGACAACTTCGTCCACCATGGCCTGGATTCCGGCAGGGCTGCCGGGCCGCCGACCGACGAAGGCTTCTGGATCCTGCAGCGCAAGGAGCGCTGCCTCGTCGTTCCAAGCCAAATGCACCAATTGGTCCTGCAGAGTCCATGGGACGCATTCCGTAGGAAGGGTCCACACGGCGTTTCCGTGTCGCCGTTCTCCGTCGGCGACAAGTGCAGCGATGGCGTCACCTTCCGCCAGGAAATCAGCGGTCAACGCGGACAGGTCAGCAGGCACCCCGCAATGATATGTTTTCAACAGCAACGTTGACAGATCACGCTTCAACAGGTTGAACTACAACGGATCGCAATCAGCCGTCACGGCACCCCACCGAGGTCACTGTGCAGACAACGCATCCGGAACTGCGACGACAACGGTTGGACGGAGCGCATAGCCCGTGGCAGCCCAGAACGCTCTGGCAACACTTGGACCACGCAGCAACCCACCACAGCGCATCGCCATTGATCATCACCGACGATCGCACGTGGAACTACGAAGAAGTGCGTGACTGGTCCTGCCGTTTGGCAGCAGGCCTTGTCGAGATCGGAGTTCGCCCAGGGGACCATGTCGCGCTGGTGATGGCCAACCATCCGGAGTTCATCGCACTCAAGTTCGCCATCGCCCGAGCCGGCGCCGTATGTGTGCCGGTCAACTTCCTGCTTCGCGAACGAGAACTGGCGTACGTCCTTGCACAGTCCGACGCCGTGGCGCTCATCACCATGGACAGGTTTCGCGACCACGACTACTTGCAGATCCTGGAAACCATCGGAGACAAAAGCATCCCAGCGCTCCGCAACGTGGTGGTGCTTGGAGAGTCGCCGCAGGGACGGGACTGGCGCACGGTTGCCGACCTCGAGGCGCTGGGCGCCGCTGCGCTCAACACGCCAGACGGGCGGGCGTCGCTCGCTCAAATCAACGCAACCGTGAGGGTGAGCGACTTCTCCGACATTCTCTATACATCGGGCACCACCGGCACTCCCAAGGGCGCGCTCCTCACCCACGACATGGTCGTGCGCACCAGCTATGCGTCTGCGTACGGACGAGGCATCGGGGATGGTCACCGAGTGGTGTTTGCACTACCGATGTACCACGTGTTCGGTTACATCGAGTGTCTCCTTGCGGTCATGTGGGCGGGAGGAGCAGTGGTGCCTCGCTCGGTGTTCGACCCAGTCGACGTGCTCGTCGCTGCGGGCAGGCATTGGGTGGACGAAATCGCCTGTGTACCTACGATGACGCTCGCGCTCCTTGACGCTGCCCGCTCCAGAGTTGATGCAGGCGCTTACGACCTTTCCTCCGTCCGCATTGTCTACTCATCCGGCACCGCTGCACCAGAAACCATCCATGCGGAAATCCGAGCCGTGCTCGGCGCCAAGGAGTTGGTAGCCGGATACGGCCAGACAGAGACCACCGCCGCGATGACCTCAACGTTGCCGGAAGCCAGCGATCACTTCCTGCGCACCACCAACGGCCAGTTGCGAGCCGCTGGCGCAGCAGGCGAGCCAAGCCTCGGCGGCGTGCTTGCCGTGTACAAGACGGTCGACGTGCTCACAGGCGTTGACCTTGCACCAGGCCTCACCGGACACCTGGTGGTGAAGGGTCCTGCAGTAACGCCGGGGTACTACAACAAGCCAGAAGAAACAGCGGCAGCATTCGATCCAAACGGATGGTTCCGCACCGGCGACCTTGGCCGCATCGACGCCGACGGTTACCTGGCGCTGTCCGGTCGAATCAAAGAGACGTATCGCTGCGGTGGCGAGATGGTCATGCCGCGTGAAATCGAGCTGCTGCTGATGGAACACCCCGACGTCGCCGATGCCCACGTGGTCGGAATCCCCAACGCCCGGATGGGTGAAGTCGGGTGCGCATTTGTCGTACGACGGGACCATGCTGCGGTGACCGCGCAAGCACTCATCTCGCTGTGTCGTTCGGAGCTTGCACGCTTCAAGGTTCCGCTGCACGTATTGTTCGTCGACGCCGACCAACTCCCACGCACCGTTACTGGACGAGTACAGAAGTTTGCGCTCATCGATTTGGCCAACGAGGCTCTCAGCAAGGAGTCTGCCCGCTCATGACGTCCGCCCCAGATCCTCAGCCGCCAGCAACCGGACCAGCAGCGCAAACCGAGCCGGTGCTCGTAGTGCGCGAAGGCGCAATGCTGATCATCACCATCAATCGTCCAGCTGTTCGCAACGCATTCAACCGGGCAACCGCTCAAGGCGTGGCCGATGCTGTCGATCTTCTGGACAACGATCCAACCATCGTCGTTGGGATCATCACCGGCGCTGGCGGCAACTTCTCCTCTGGCATGGACCTGAAGGCGTTCGCACAATCAGCTCCCGGAGATCGACCATCGGAAATCGTCGGCCGCGGGTTCGGCGGAATCACAGAGCGTCCGCCCGTCAAGCCGCTCATTGCAGCGGTGGAAGGATACGCGCTCGCAGGAGGCTGCGAGCTGGTGCTTGCGTGCGATCTCATCGTGGCGGCCCACTCTGCGCGCTTCGGATTACCCGAGGTCACGCGCGGGTTGGTGGCCGGCTCGGGGGGAGCCATTCGGCTTGCTCGACGCATTCCCGTGCAGATTGCGTTGGAGTACGCATTGACAGGCGCGCATATGACCGCCGAAGACGCGCACCGTTGGGGCTTGGTGAACCGCATCGTTCAACACGGGGGCGCCCTTGACGAGGCACGCACACTGGCCGCTCAGATCGCCGCCAACGCCCCGCTGTCGATCGCTGCCACGAAACGGATCGTGGTGGAGTCTGCGGACTGGTCGATGGATCAGGCGTGGATCAATCAACGAGAGATCGTCGATGCCGTTCTGCGGTCAAACGATGCAGCCGAGGGAGCGCAGGCGTTTGCTGAAAAGCGAACCCCACGGTGGACCGGCACCTGAGCTCGCAGCCGACCCATGGGCACAAACGCATGAAGCTCTACAAAGAAGACCGGCGTCGCTGCGACGCGTCTCCGCTGCAGCGCCTCTGATTACCAAGCGTTGACCACCGGAGTGTTGGCATGCTTCTCCGAACTGGTGACCGCATCATGAGGACCGGGTGGGATCCTGAAGCCGAGTTGAAAGACGCATTGGCCGCCGAGATCGACAAACCAGCCCGCAACCGGCTCGTGTCGAATCGTTCAGCGCGCCGACTATCAGTAC
>JAYSSK010000062.1:0-1960 GCA_043720595.1 Acidimicrobiia bacterium | reverse complement strand
AATCTGAAGAGTACGGGCAGAATCGCCTCGGCACTACGTTTCGAGCCCGGTGCCTGGTCGGCATAAAAGTCACTGCTGTATGCTCGCGACTCCTTCGGTGAAAGTTGACTCACGACATGAACCTACAGCGTTCGCATGAGCCACGCGAAGGTGGCGCAGAGCGGAACCTCAGATTCATGAGTGACCGTGCGACATCGTGCGACGTGCCAGAACTCGGTGTCATCATCCCTACGTTCGATCGAGCCAACGTCACCGTTGCCGCAGTACGCAGCGTGCTCAATCAGACCAAGGAGGCGATCGAGGTCATCGTGGTCGACGACGGTTCGACCGACGGTACGGCGAGCGTTGTCGAAGCACTCGGCGATCCGAGACTGCGTGTGATCCGCGTCGCCCATGAAGGGGTCTCGACAGCGCGGAACACCGGCGTGGCAGCTGCACGGGCACCCTTCGTCACATTTCTCGACAGCGACGATTTGGCCGAGCCTGGGTGGGTCGCCAGAATGATCGAAGCGGCGCGATCGGGCGTCGACTGGTTCAGTTGTGCCAGCTGGGAGCGCTGGCCTGCCGGAAGAAACGAGATCGGCTTGGTAGTGCCGCTCGGCCCTGCCTTTGCTGGCCTGAAGGCGCAGTATCAACCTGGCAAGTTTGGAGTCCGACGCGAGTTGTTCGAGCAAGTCGGTGGATACCTTCCTGGTCTTCGGTACGGCGAAGGGACCCATCTGCTCCTTTCAATCGCCCGGCTTCACTCAACTCATCCGATCCAAACCAGTTGGACGGACGAGCCGCTGGTGGTGATCAATCACCGTGTCCGACCATACGATGCTGAACTGCAGTACGAAAGCGGCAAGGTCGCACTCGACACGGTGGCCGACATGCTCAGCCGAGACAATTCGGGGTTCGCCATCTATCTGGCCATTACCGGCGTCGCCGCCTCACGTCTCGGGCGACGTGGTGAAGCCGTGCGCTTGCTCAGCCGAGCAGTTCGAGCCAACCCGCTGTACTGGCGCCATTCCATTCGATTGATCCGCGCCGCCGCCTCACCACATCGTCGGGCGAGATGACAGCGCTAACGGTAGTGATCCCGGCGCTCAACGCCGCTGACACGTTGCCCCGCCAACTTGCGGCACTGCACCGACAGCGCGCTCACACGCCTTTCGAGGTGATCGTAGTTGACAACGGCTCTGATGACGCGACAGCGGAGGTTGCGTTGGCGTTCAATGCCCCCGACTTCCCCGTCAGCGTTGTCACTGAGCACAAACGGGGCATCAACCACGCCCGAAACTCCGGGATCAGGAGATCCCGTGCTGGGATCGTCCTACTCTGCGACTCAGACGACGAGGTGCATGATGGCTGGGTTCGGGCGTTGTCGACTGGCGTCGATGACCGCCATTGGGCGACAGCGCAGCTCGACTACATAGGTCTTAACTCCACCCGGACTCGATCTATCTGGGGTGCCGCGGAGCGTTCCAGTCACCGAGACACGAAGCCATACATCGACAATTCTTACGGGTGCGGTTGTGGCTTCACGACCTCAATGTGGTCCGCGTTGGGCGGCTTCGATGTCCGGCTCAGCGGTACTGGAGGTGACGAGAACGAATTGTTCATGCGCGCGCACCATGCTGGCTACCGCGTTCGATGGGTACCGGAAGCGGTCGTCAGCTACCGGCTACGCCCCGGCGTCAGGGGCATGTGTCGTCAACGCTACCGGCAGGGAAGAGCGCAAACGAGATGGGAAAAGCTCCCTGGAGGCACGCACCTGGTGGGAACAATGCGCCCAACCCAGACCTTGCGTCAGCTTGCCAAGCTCGTACTCGTGGCACCGCTGTATGCCGTGGCACCGGAGCGTCGGTATGCGTGGCTTGGGGCGTTCGCTCGGCACCTCGGACGCCTCGTTGGCTGGTGGCAGCACCGTGGGTGGCCACCGAAGAACATCAGCTCCGGCTGACACCATGCAACCACA
>JAYSSK010000061.1:0-1961 GCA_043720595.1 Acidimicrobiia bacterium | reverse complement strand
CCTCGGCGTGATCTCCGGAGCGATCTTCGACACGATCTCCAACATGACCGCCGACTCGGCCTCCAGCGCCGCGAAGCAACGCAACTAACGCATCGGCCAACCGGCGTTCACGTGGCTCGGCATCGTGCCCGCCCGCAACCCGCGCCCGCTGCGGATGGTCACGACGCCACATCGCATCACACGCCTGGTCAAGCAAACCCCGCACCTCGGCACCCTCCAAGGGCGCCAACACTGCGCTCATCTTCAAGCAACCATCTGGTCCCTCGCCAAAGCGAACTGACCGGGATGCGCGCTGCCGCGCCGCACGATCTCTGCCGCCGGCTTCGACCTTGAACCGCTGCACCGTCGCCGCGAACTCGTCGTCAGACTGCCCCGCCGCAACATCCAACAAATCGGCCGCATCAGAAAATGCAAGACCCGCCACCGACCCAACCTGCCCCGCCGAGACCTCGCCGGCGGCCAAACGATCCCCCACCCCCGGCACTGCCGCAACCACACCAGCAACGCGGACTGCCTCACGAGCCGCACGCTGAGACATACCCGTCCCTCTGGTCAACATGGCAGCCGAATCCCGATTCAACCCGGCCCTGAACAGCAACGCAGCACGAAGCGCAGCGATGGAACGCTCGACCCGCTCCAACGTTGCCAGCCCAACCCGGGCCTCATCGGCCGACCATTCACACACTGCACCCGCAACGAACGGTGCAGCCAACCAAGATCCGACTACCCCGTCGAACCGCTGAACATCGTCAAACAACCGCCACGCCGCATCAAAGTCGAACGGGTCATCGCACGCATCATCGAATGGGTCGCCAAAGAGACTCTCGAATGGGTCGCCAAAGGTTCCGTCGAACGGATCGTCAGACAGTTCAACCGCAACGAGATCGGCCGCATCGACATCCCACCGATCCAACACAGCCACAGCCCCGACAGGAGCATCGGACCCCGAACCCGAGCGTGGGCCCAACAAATCATCGAGCGCCTTCAGCAGCGCCGTCTGAGCCCCGTATGCGATCGCCGAGCCGTCCACACCGCCACCGTACACAAACATATGTTCGACTGTCAAGAGAAAATCTAGAAATTCTCTGACGGGCGGAAGCCAGTACGTGCACATAGGATGCGACACACGTTCCGCAAACGTGCCCGCAAGATCACCTATGCGGTGAAGGCTTGTTTTGGGCCGAGCTGCGTTGCCGGGACTACTCCGATGCCGTCATCGACGGTATGTGTACTTACCTGTGTTCACCAGGTGGTACCCCCTGGCGAGAGTGGACAATCAGCCCTCGTCGTTGCGAGGTGCAGGCCTTGGCACATCAGTCGTTCCCCGAGCTCCAGAGGACTGAAATTGGATATGCGGTGTCGTGGGACGCCTTCCATTACCGAAAGGAGTTTCGCGGATCTGCGCCAGAACGGCCGGCCCAACTTTTGCCCCGAACACCGGTAGCTCGTCGTTGGCAAAACTGCTCGAATCTGCTGACATTGCGCCGACGAAACACGTTCCAGCCCGTTCGCGCCATCGGGGGCGAATGTCACTTCGGAGTCAACCCGCGCAGCGTCGAGGTCGACAACATCACCCGAGGTCAGCATCCAGCAAAAGAAGCATAAACCCAGGATCACTTCAATCGCCCCTCGCCTCGGACGACAGGACCCACCTGCAGCGGGACCCTGATCCGACGTCGCAAACGGTGTTCAGCGACGGACTCAGACCGACGTCGCAACTCACCCTTGTCATTGCTGAACTGCCGGCAGACGGCACCGTCGGCAATCAGAGTTTGAGCTGCGGCCGCCAAATCCAGCCTTTTCGTTCAGTGTCGGTGAGGAGTAATGGTGCTTGCTTGCCCGACGGTCGGGCGAGCTGCGCTTAGCCACGCGACTGTCGCCTCGTACGAACGACGCATCAGCTGATCAGCTTTAGTGAAGTCCATCGGAAGCGCATCAACCGGGCAGAGCTGAGGCACAAC
>JAYSSK010000060.1:0-4762 GCA_043720595.1 Acidimicrobiia bacterium | reverse complement strand
CGTGCGGTCCCATGGCAAACTGTCCAGATGAGCGCAGTTGGAAACACACAGGCAAGAACGCGGGCATTGGTACTTGGCGGCGGCGGCGCGGTTGGCGTGGCTTGGGAGGTTGGCGTACTCGCGGGGCTGGCGGCGGCCGGCTTCGACCTCACCGGAGTTCACGCGGCTGGCTCACCCACGCCCGATCTCATCCTTGGCACTTCTGCGGGGTCCATCGTTGGCGCGATGCTGGCGACCCACCACATCGACCGGCTCATCGACCTCGCCACCAATCAGGCATCTTCTGCGGTGATCGACGAGGTCGTCCCATTGCTCGACTTCGTCCGGATGGGCGAGACGTTCGCTGCGTGGCAGAACATCTCCGCGGACAATCCGGAAAATCTGCGTCGGGTGTGCGAACTGGCCGCTGGCACATCCAGCATCTCCGAAGACCGGTGGGTTGGGTCGATGGCAGAAAACGTCGCCCCCGGCTGGCCGGATTCCCGGTTCCACTGCGCGGCGGTTGACACAGCTACCGGTCAACGGGTGGTGTGGAACGAGGCTTCGCAGGTCGATGTTGCTCGCGCTGTTGCCTCAAGTTGCTCGGTCCCGGCCGTCTTCCCCTCCGTCACCATCTCCTCGGGCGGCGTCACATCTCGTTACACCGACGGCGGTGTGCATTCCGGAACCAGCATCGACATTGCCACAGGCCACGATCGCATCCTCGTCCTGGCTCCCATCGGCTCGTGGGCAGGCGACTCGCTAGACGCCGCCGCCGCCCGGGGGATTGCACTGGAAACCGCTCAGGTGCAAGCCACCGGCAGCGAGGTGCTGTCGGTCCTGACTGACGATGCAACCAACCAGGCAACGCTCAACACATTGCTGGGACGAATGGACCCCAACTCGCGGCGGCCGGCCGTCGAGCACGGCATTCGACAGGGCAAGGAACTAGCAGACCGCTTGCACGGTTGGTGGTGAACCGCCTGAATTTTGCGACAACGAAACGGGCGTCGAACGAAAACCTGACAATCCTGATCGCTTTAGTCGGGATTCAGGCCTATCATGGTCCATGTGAGCCAGCAGGTGTCCTCCATTCGCCCGACTTCCAAGCGTCGCCCGACAAGTCAGCGCGAGCCGTTGTTCGGTTTCCCCCGTACCGTCAACGAAGTATCAGCACGTCTGGTTGCAACCGGTGTGGTCGCGCAGGCCGCCCTGTGGCTGGTCACCCGTAACCCGCTGTTACTTGCCACGCTGACGTACGGGTTCCTAGCGCGGGTCTTGACTGGCCCGAAGCTGTCTCCGCTCGGCCAGTTCGTCACCCGTGTCGCAACCCCCCGGTTGCCGTTCGCAGAAAAGATTGTCGCCGGCCCACCAAAGCGATTCGCCCAATCCATTGGTCTCGCCTGCACCGCTGGTGCCTCGGTTGCCTGGCTGTTTGGCGAACCAACCATCAGTATCGCCGTCATCGGCGTCCTCATCGTTGCGGCATCGCTTGAGGCGTTCGTCGGGTTCTGCCTCGGCTGCAAGATCTTCGCTCTTGGCATGAAGCTCGGAATCGTGCCAGAAGACGTGTGCGACGAGTGCAACAACCTCGAACTTCGCTGGGCACGCCAGGCAGCCGCCTAAACCTCTACTTGCCTCACGAACATCACGATTGATGACAAGCTGCGGCGTTTTGAGGCCGAAGTATGAGGTACCACGCTGGTGGCACCTCCGCTCACCTCCTCCGAACAGGACCTCGCATGCTTGAATCGCTCGTTTCCGTCCAGAACTATCTGCTCGCCCGCAAGGCAATCATCGAAGAGCGCGGCGCAACCGCAGTTGAGTACGCCCTCATGGTCGGCCTGATCGCCGTCGCCATCATCGGCGCAGTCTCCCTGCTCGGCGACAAGATCAAGAGCTCGTTCAACTCCATTTCCAACACCCTTCCGTAGTTCGAACTCCTGAGTCGAAATTGGGTCGTCGGGCGCGCTCCGAATGCTTCGGGCTCAGCTCTCATTGCGATCTCCTACCATCCGGGGTCACTCGTCAAGTAGGGCCGACTGCACCGACAGCGCCTGCACATGGCCAGCGACGTCGTGGACGCGCACCATGGCAACACCTCGCCGCGCAGCATCGAGGTGGGCTGCGATGGAGCCGGGGTCGCGCCGGGCCGAGTCCAGTTCGCCGGACCACTCGCCGATGCTGCGTTTGCGTGACACCCCGACCAGGGTCGGCCATGGCGCCTTGAGTGGCATTGATCGCAACAGGTCACGGTTGTGCGTGAGGTTTTTGCCGAACCCGATGCCCGGGTCGACCAACACCGACGAAACGCCGGCGGCAAGTGCGATCTCCGCACGTTGGACGAGGTGAGCGGTCACTTCAGCCACGACATCGGCGTAAGTAGGGTTCACCTGCATCGTTACTGGCGTGCCTTGCATGTGCATTAACACCATCGGCACTCCGAGCTGCCCGCAAGTGGCTGCCATGTCGGGGTCGCCTAAGCCCGACACATCGTTCACCAGATGCGCGCCCGCTTCGATTGCCGCTTGTGCAACCGACGCTTTGTATGTGTCGATACTGATCAGAACTTCGCCGTCCGCCGCCAGCGCAGAGATGATTGGAAGCACACGTCGCAATTCCTCATCGGCTGGCACCGGTTTGCCGCCGGGCCTGGTCGACTCACCGCCAACATCGACGAGCATCGCCCCTGCGTTTACGAGTTGCCGGGCATAGGCGATGGCGGCTTCGGCCGACTGAAACTGGCCACCGTCGCTGAACGAGTCCGGGGTGGCATTCACGATGCCCATGACCGCGCAGCCTTGCCACTCCCGCATGAACGTCGCTCGCCCTACAACAGCACCAGTGTCAGATCGACGCGTTCCACCTGGCAGATGCCGCCTCGAGCGGATCTCGAATGTGGCGACCATAGCGATGCAGGCTAACCGGCCATCCCCCCGGTGGCCCGCTGCCAGCTACTTTCGGCCAGCTACTTTCGGCCAGCTACTTTCGGCCAGCTACTTTCGGCCGAAGCCGAACAGGTTCTGCGCGACCTTTCGCATTTGGATCTCTTCGGAGCCTTCGGTGATCCGGTAGCGACGGTGGTGACGATAGATGTGCTCGAACGGCATATGGCGTGAGTACCCGACACCACCGCACGTCTGCATGGCCCGATCCGCAGCTTCGCAAGCCAGCCGGTTGCCGCGGTAGTTGCACATTGCCACCAGGTGCGTAACTTCCATGTGGTTCTTCTGGTCCAGCATCGTGGCGGTGTAACGGATGAGCTGACGAAGCATCGCTGCCTCGGTGTGCAGCTCGACCAGCGGGAACTGAATGCCCTGGTTCGTCGACAACCGTTTACCCCATGTCACCCGTTGGTTGGCGTAGGCAACCGCTTCGTTGATGCAGAACTGCGCTGCACCTAAGGATGATGCTGCCTGACGTATGCGGTTCTCGTGCACGAAGTGCTGCGCAAGTTCAAGGCCATGGTCCAGGCGCCCGAACACGGACTCGCGACCCACACGGACATCCTTCAATGACACCTCGGCATGATCTGTGGGCATATTGAAAGTCCACCAGAAGAACTCGACTTTGAACCCAGGGCTGTCCGTCGGAACCAGGAATGCGCTAATGCCAACCGGGTCGCCCGGTTGGCCGGAGGTGCGGGCGAAAATGATGTCGTGGGTGGCATGATGCAGACCGCTGTTCCAACGCTTCATGCCGTTGATGACCCACTCATCACCGTCTCGGACGGCGGTGGTTTCGAGGTAGGTGGCGTCAGACCCATGATTGGGTTCCGTGAGGCCGAAGGCGAGCCGTCGGCTGCCGTCAAGGAAGCCGGGCATCCAGGTCTTGATCTGGTCCGGTGTTCCGAAGTCCCGCATCATCAGCACCGTGGGGAAATTGCCAACGATGCTGGACTCGTTCTGCAAGTCGTTGTGGAGCCCCAGGCCTTTCGCTGCCAGGTGCTCTCTGATGATGGCCATTTTCAGGTTGCTTGCGTCTTGGCCACCGAACTCCTTCGGGAGGGCAAGTCGCAACCATCCGGCGGCATCGGCTCGACGGCGCATCTCGCGAAGGACGGCCTCCCAATCGGCACGGGGCACACCCTCGTTCTCGAAATCGGTGCGTGCATATTCGCGGCGATGATCGAAAAACCGCATGTTGTCATCGGTCTGCTCGAGCGGCTTGATCTCACCCTCGATGAACGCATCGAGGGCGTCGAGGGTTTCTTGGATGTCCTGCGGGATGGCGAAGTCCATCCAGCGGTTCTAACCGCACCTGCCGTTGGGAACCAATCGTTGGAACCAAACTGGTCATGGCCTATCCGTCATGGAACGGTCTTCTTTGGCGGTTTTGTGACGGATGGGTTGACGGTTTCGGGCCCGTCGATCTGCTCGACATGGGCAAGCATCTTGCGGAGCAGGCGGGCCAACTCGTGCTGCTCCGAGCTGGTCAGACCATCCGCTACTGCTGCTTCATGTTGATTGAATCGCGGGAAGAGTCGTTCGATGATGGTGCGGCCCGAGCGGGTGAGACCAACCAACACCAAGCGTCCATCATCTGGGTGGCTCGAACGTGTGATGAGCCCCTTGGACTCCAACGTGGTGACAATCCCCGTCAGCGTGCCCTTGGAAACTCCGCATTCTTCAGCCAGGTGGCGAGCCTCTTGCGGCCCCCAGACCCACATCACGAACAATGCCGTGAAGCCCGTCCAACTGAGCCCGTCGACGCTGAGCACTTCACGTTCCATGTGATTGCGGACTGCGCTGGCTACCCGGTAGATGTTGGAAACCGCCTGAGT
>JAYSSK010000059.1:0-1970 GCA_043720595.1 Acidimicrobiia bacterium | reverse complement strand
ACGCCCATCGACGTGCGGGTCACCGGAACTAGGAACGACGCTGAGCACGTGGTTCGAAAAAGTCGCCGAGTTCGTGGGAAGGGTGAACAGGGAACATTGCCGGGGCGTCGATCCACACGCGAAGGAGATGGCGGCGACGGCTGAAGTCGGGCCAGTCCTGGTAGTCCGAGCGTGCGTGCAGGACAGAGCGATTGTGGAGCACCAGCGTTTGGCCCGGCGTGAGGGCGAACCGAAGCGTGAGTAGCGGGTCGACGGAGCATTGTTCGAACAAGTCAAGTGCAGCGATCTGCTGAGTGCTGAGCGGTACGGACAGCGCATCGGCGGCCAGTTCGATGAAAGGTCGATACAGAACGCAGCTCAGCGTCTGGTCGAACGCGGCAAGGACTGCACGTGGCTCGTCGGACGGCCCCGATCCGGGACGTCCGTACTGGCCGTCGATCAGCCAATCCGGGAAGGGTCTGAACAGTTCGTTGACCAGCTTGGGGCTGGTCACGGCCATTTGGCGGACGATCGCCGCAACGCTGACCAAGCTGCTCTCGCCTCCGTGGCGCGCCGACTGTACGGAATGGAGCGCGATGAGCGTCGGAGGGTCCGAGTGTGGCTTGAGCTCACCGCCCGAGCGATATCCCCGATCGTCCTGCGCGTCGATGTCGGAGAAGTCCTTGATGTCTTCAACAAGTTCTCTTCGGGGCGACTGCACGATGGGTGTCCCGAGGGCCTGCGCGAACGCGAGCAGAGCCTCGCCGCGTTGCTCGATGGCCGCATCGGTGAGGTCCACGGGTTGAGATTGCACGATGGCGAAGCCGAACCGCCTCACAGTGTCGATCACAGGTGAGCCGATGGCTGCCGACAGCGGAGCGGTCAAGGTGACCTGGCCGAGGTTGTCGGCCAGCCGCGCATCCCATGCCGTAGCGGTGGCTAAGACTCCGGTCCAAGCGAATTGAGTCGGCGTCATCGGTCTTGGTTTATCACCGAGCGTCGGAGGCGTCCCATTGTTGGGCTAACGGTTGTGAGTAACTAGCCTGACGGCCATGGCCCAGTGAAGACAGTTGGCCCTCGGAGCCCTATGGACAACGTCAGCACTCTGCTGGTGGTGGGTTGTGTCGGCGGGTTAGCTTGCAGGGGGTGGTTCGTCTGAGCTGCGCTCAAACGAACGCTTCGTAGACGATGTTGAACGGCGACTCGTGGGCCCGACGGAATCCGGAATAGCCGGCTTCTTCGAACACCGAGCGCATCGCGGTTTCGCCGCATTGTGCGCCAAGAGCGCGTCCTCCAGGCTGTGACAACGAGCTCGGGGTGCACAGGAACGTGGATGCTGCGTAGTACATCGCAGCAGCTGGGTTGTGGGCAAGATTGGATTCGCGCTTATCAAGTGCGAACGGTTCAACGAGCAGGATCTTCCCGTCGGGTTTCAGCTGCTTTCGCGCGTGTTTGGCGATTGCGACGGGGTCGCCCATGTCGTGCAGACAGTCAAAGAAGCAGATCAGATCGAACGAGCCCTTGAAGGAGGTGGCCCCCGCTACATCCAATACGATCTGCTTGCTGAGACCCTGTTGGGCGGTGTTGTCCTTCGCTGCCTGGATGGACGGTTCGTGGAAGTCGAATCCGTGTACTTTCGCCTTCGGAAATGCCTTCGCGAGAACGGTGCAGGAATGCCCGAACCCGCATCCGACGTCGGCGACGCTGCCTCCAGCGGCGAGTTTCTCCGCTACTCCGGTCATGGCCGGAATCCAATCGGCGACAAGGTTGGTCCGGTATCCCGGACGGAAGAACCGAGCGGTTCCCGCGTAAAGGGCTTCGTGATGATCGCCCCACGGGATTGCTCCATCTCCTTGAAATGCCGTGACCATCTTCGGCAGGTCGACGTACATGGACTCAAGAATCCCGACTCCACCGGCAAGAAACGCAGGAGAGTCTTCGTCGGCGAGTACGAGTGCGGCTTCGGGCGACATCTCGTAGGTGTCCTTCGC
>JAYSSK010000058.1:0-1972 GCA_043720595.1 Acidimicrobiia bacterium | reverse complement strand
GGCGCTTCGGTCACCGGAAAGGTCGTGATAGTGCAGCGCACCCTTTCCGTAATAGAACAGGGCCATCGCCCGTCGGGTGAGTTCTGGGTTGAGAATTGGCGAGCCGCCATGCAGCAGGTTGTGGTGCCAGATCAGCACATCGCCTTTGCGTGCCAGGAACACCTCTCGCTGTAACCCGTTCTGCGCAACGACAGCCTCGATGTGCGGCACGTATTTTTCCCGGTACTGCTCGCCCGGATCGCCGAGCCTGTCGGATATCCCGCAGTCCACCGCGAGGGCATACGGAAGGCGATGGCTACGCGGGTAGTAGAAGAGTGCGCCAGCTTCGATAGCGATGTCTTCACACGCCAACCAGGCCGACACATGGAAGCCGAGCGGGAACGTGGTTTGGTGAATGGCGTCGGTGTGAATTTCCTGCGCAGTGCCCCACTCACCAACGATCGTCTGAAATGGCACGCTGGGCCGTCCCATGAACAGGTCAACCCATTGGGCAAGGCGCTGATCAGCAAAGAGTTCGTTGATCTCTGGCACGTATCGCTGAGGGTTGAGGTGGCGCCGCAGCATGGTGCCTTGGAGGATCTGTCCAGAGTCTCGGGCGCTCTGGTACCGAGCAAACACGCGGTCAAGTTCGCCTGCAGTGAACAATGAATCAACACGCCACCAACCCTCTCGGTGGTAATGATCGATTGCCGTTTGTTGCTCGGGCGTGGCTAACAAATACCGCGGGTCAGCGTGAACCTGCTGCAACGGCAGGTCGAGCCACATCGTGTCGGGTTCCGATACGGTCCGCGGGAACGCCGTGCTGTGGAGTTTCTGTCGATGGGTAATGCGAGCGGTTCGGGGGCCGACGTATCCCGGCGGGTAATCCCACTTCGCCCGCCCGAACTGGTTGCGAACTCTGCGCAACACAGACCTGAGCGGTGAAACCGAAACGGGAGCCGAGACAGGATTCATGGGCGTTGGCCTTACGGCTGTCGCCACTTTCGGCTATCACGTTGCAGCATGGCGTCGGCCTCGGCGGGGCCCCAGGTGCCAGCTGGGTACAACGCCAGCGGAAAGTCAGGGTCGGCGAAACCGTTGAGCAGCGGCGTGACAATTCGCCAAGCTTCGGCCACTTCGTCGCTGCGAATGAACAGGGTCTGATCTCCGAGCATGGCGTCGAGCAGCAGGCGTTCATACCCGTCGAGGTCTTCTTCGGTGAACTGCTCGTCGTAGTCGAAGTCCATCGACGTGGTTCGCACTGCGAACGCTTGACCTGGGATCTTCGCGCCAAATCGCAACGAGATGCCGGAGTCTGGCTGGATGCGAACGATGAGCGAGTTGGGCTCGAGCTTCTTGGTGAGTTTCTGCCCGAACGCAAGATGTGGCACGGGCCGGAAGTGCATCACCACTTCGGTGAGACGTTTCGGGAGGCGTTTGCCCGTTCGGACATAGATCGGCACGCCTGCCCAGCGCCAGTTGTCGACCGTTAATCGCATGGCTACATACGTTTCGGTGTGCGACTGTGGTGCAACACCTTCTTCGTTGCGGTATCCGACGACCTTCTCGCCCTCGGACAAACCCTCGCTGTACTGCCCGCGAATTACCCGGCTCTCCAAGTCGTGTTCGGAGACACTCACCACCGACTGCAGCGCCTTTACCTTTTCGTCGCGGATACCGTTCGCGTCCATACGGACCGGCGGTTCCATCAGGACGAGGGCAAGCACCTGCATGACATGGTTCTGCACGATATCTCGAAGGGCACCGGCTTCCTCGTAGAACCCGCCTCGATGCCCGACACCGATGGACTCCGAAACGGTGACTTCGACATGGTCGACAAACTGACGGTTCCAGAGCGGCTCGAAGATGACGTTGGCGAAACGCAGCGCAAGGAGGTTTTGCACCGTTTCCTTACCGAGGTAGTGATCGATCCGGTACACCTGGGTCTCGTCGAAGACCGCGTGCACGATGGTGTCGAGTTCCGCTGCCGACT